>DASQLK010000239.1:0-8983 GCA_035630055.1 Methyloceanibacter sp.
ACTGCCGAATTGATGATAGATTGTGAGGTTAATGGGAGTGGGTCGAAGCGAATGACACGACGCAGTCGCTATAGCGGTGCCGCGGTCGGCGCGGTTTTGATGGCCGCATGCCTTGGGCTGCCGCTTCCTTCCGTCGCGCAAGACGCAAAGCAGCCGCCGGTTGCCGTGGAGGCCGCGAGGGTTGCCGCGACCCCTCTGAGCGACCAGGTTACAGCCGTAGGTACGCTTCTGTCCGACGAGGCCGTCACGATCAGCTCGGAAATCGCCGGACGCTTAAGCAAGATCAATTTCGAGGAGGGGCAGCGGGTCGAGAAGGGCGCCGCGCTCTTCGATCTGGATGATTCAGTCTATCGCGCGCAGCTTGCCGACGCGGAAGCCAAGCTCAAGCTCGCGCAGCAGACCTATGACCGCACAAGCCAGCTCTTCAGCAGCAAATATGCGACGGCGCAGGCGGCGGACGAGGCCTCGTCCAATCTCGCTGTCACCACCGCCAGCGTCGAGCTCGCCCGCGTTCAACTCGAGCGAATGAAAATCACCGCCCCGTTCTCCGGCATCGTGGGTTTGCGCCGCGTCAGCGTCGGCGAGTACGTGACGCCGGGCCAGGCCCTGGTCAACCTCGAGGCCATCGATCCCATCAAGGCGGAGTTCCGCGTGCCGGAGAAGTTTCTGCCGGCCATCGCCGTCGGCCAGCCGATCCGCATTGGCGTCGACGCCTTCCCGGATTCTAATTTTGAGGGAAAGGTTTATGCGATCGATCCGCGCATCGATGTTGCAGGCCGCAGTCTGCTTGTGCGGGCACTCATTCCCAACAATGATCAGCGCCTCCGTCCCGGCCTTTTCGCCCGGGTGACGGTTATCCTTCAGCTTAAGGAGGACGCCCTCACTGTCCCCGAGCAAGCGCTGGTGCCGGAAGGCGAGGATCAGTTCGTCTTCAAGATCGACGCCGGCAAGGCGAAGATGACGAAGGTCGTGATCGGCACGCGCCGGGAGGGCCGCGTTGAGATTCTTGAAGGGCTGGCGAAGAACGATCAGGTCGTCACCGCCGGCCAGCTCAAGATCCGCGACGGCAGTGCGGTCACGGTCGTCGATGCGACCGGGACGTAAACAGTGACGCTACCAGAACTTTCCATCAAGCGGCCGGTCTTCGCCACGGTGATGAGCCTTGCGCTCGTGCTGGTCGGTCTCGTGTCCTATCAGCGCCTCGGCGTGCGCGAATACCCGGCGATCGACCCGCCCGTGATCACGGTGCAGAGTACTTATCCCGGCGCCAGCGCCCCGATCGTCGAGACCCAGGTCACTCAGGTCCTGGAAGACTCGCTGTCGGGCATTGAGGGGATCGATTTCCTCACCTCGATCAGCCGTCAGGAATCGAGCCAGATCACGGTCACCTTCAAGCTTGACCGCAACCCGGACTACGCCGCCGCCGACGTGCGCGACCGTGTCGGGCGTGTGCGGGGGCGGCTGCCGGAGGAGATCGAAGAGCCGATCATCCAAAAGGTCGAAGCCGACGCCCAGCCGATCATTCATCTGGCGTTTTCCAGCGACCGGCATTCCGAGATCGACATCACCGACTATGCGGACCGCTATGTGAAGGATCAGCTTCAGACGCTCGCCGGCGTGGCGGAGGTGCGCCTTTTCGGCCAGCGTGAATATTCCATGCGTATTTGGCTCGATCCGGAGCGCCTTGCCGCCTATCAGCTCACCCCGCAAGACGTTGAATTGGCGCTGCGGCGCCAGAATGTGGAGGTGCCGTCGGGCCGGATCGAGAGCCAACAGCGTGAGTTCACCGTCCTGTCGGAGACGGACCTCCGCACGCCGCAACAGTTCAACGATCTCATCATCAAGGATGCGAACGGCTATCTGGTGCGCCTGAGCGACGTCGGTCGCGCGGAGGTTGGCGCCCTCGATGAGCGCATGACGGTTCGCTTCAATGGCAAGCCGGCGATCGCGCTTGGCGTCATCAAGCAAGCCACGGCGAACCCCCTCGAGGTATCGAACGAGGTCAGCGAGGTTCTGCCGCGTATTGCCGAATCCCTGCCCGAGGGCATGGAAGTGCGCGTTGCGAACGACAAGTCGGTCTTCATCGCCGAATCGATCAAGAACGTGTACCGGACCATTGCCGAGGCGGTGGTCCTCGTCGTCCTCATCATCTTCATCTTCTTGCGCTCGATCCGCGCGACACTGATTCCCCTGGTGACAATTCCGGTCTCGCTGATCGGCGCATTCGCCCTGATGTATGTGGCTGGATTCTCCATAAACACATTGACGCTGCTTGCGCTCGTTCTTGCGATCGGGCTCGTCGTCGACGATGCCATCGTGATGCTGGAGAATATTTACCGGCACGTGGAAGAGGGGATGACGCCGGTCAAGGCGGCGCTGCTCGGCAGCCGCGAGATCAGTTTCGCCATCATCGCCATGACCATCACGCTGGCAGCTGTCTATGCGCCGATCGGCTTCATGACGGGCATCACTGGGCGGCTCTTTACCGAGTTTGCCTGGACCCTTGCTGGCGCGGTCCTTGTTTCGGGGTTCGTGGCACTGACGCTATCGCCGATGATGTGCTCCAAGCTCTTGAAGCATCAGAGCCATCACAATTTCGCCTACCGCATCATCGAGAGCGGCCTGAACGGCGTCACGCAGGGCTATCGCACGCTCTTGAATGTCGCTCTCGCGGCCCGTCCGCTTGTGCTCCTCATCGGCTTGGCGGTGGCCGGCAGCAGCTACTTCCTTTTCACGACCTTGAAGTCCGAGCTCGCGCCGATCGAAGATCAGGGCACGATCATGACGTCCTTCCGCGGGCCGGAAGGCGCCACGATCCAATATACCGATGCTTACGCCAGGGAACTCGAGAAGATCGCGCTTGGCGTTCCGGAGGCTGATCGCGTTTTTGTCGTCGCCGGCAATCCGACCGTATCGCAAGGCCGCGTCATCCTCAGGGTCAAGCCATGGAGCGAGCGCGAGCGTTTGCAGCAGGAGATCAGTCGCTCGATCGCACCCGACATGGTGAAGGTGACGGGCGTCACTGCGTTCCCCAGCAACCCGCCGTCCCTCGGTCAAAGCGTGCGCTCAAAGCCGATCAATTTCGTCGTGCAGACATCGCGCCCCTATGACGAGCTGAACCAGCTGGTGAATACGCTGATGGACAAGGCGCGCGATTATCCGGGCCTCGTCGATGTCGATACCGATCTCCGTATGAACTCACCGCAACTCGACATCCAGGTCGACCGCGAGAAGGCCGCCGCACTCGGCGTCGAGATCGATACGCTTGGACGCACCCTGGAGACCCTGCTCGGCGGCCGCCAGGTGACGCGCTTCAAGAAGGAGGGCGAGCAATACGACGTGATCGTCAAGATCGCGGACATCGACCGCCAGAACCCCGATGACATGCGCCGCATTTATGTGCGCGGTAGTAACAACGAGGTTATCCCGCTCTCCAATCTCATCACCATCAAGGAGACGGTTGCTCCCAAGGAGTTGAACCACTTCAACCAGCTTCGCGCGGCGACCATCACCGCGCAGCTTGCGCCCGGCTACTCCTTGAGCGACGGCCTCGCGTTTCTGCAAGAGGCTGCCGATGAGGTGCTCCCGGGGACGGCGCAGATCGAGTATGCGGGCGAATCGCGAGAGTTCCGCCAAGCCAGCGCCAGCCTGTACCTGACCTTCCTGCTCGCGCTCGCCTTCATCTATCTCGTGCTCGCGGCGCAGTTCGAGAGTTTCACCGATCCCTTCATCATCATGCTCACGGTCCCGCTGTCGGTGACGGGGGCTCTGCTCGCGCTCTGGTGGAGCGGCGGTACGCTCAACATTTACAGTCAGGTCGGCCTAGTGACGCTGATCGGGCTCATTACCAAGCACGGCATCCTGATCGTCGAGTTCGCCAATCAGCTCCGAGCGCAAGGTAAATCGGTGCGGGACGCGGTTATCGAGTCGTCGGCCATGCGCCTGCGCCCGATCCTCATGACAACAGGCGCCATGGTATTGGGCGCGGTGCCGCTTGCGATCGCAACGGGGGCGGGGGCCGAGAGCCGGCAGGACATTGGCTGGGTCATCGTCGGCGGCCTTCTCGTGGGCACGCTCTTCACTCTCTTCGTGATCCCGGTGGTCTACACCTATGTTAGCCGCCGCGTCTTCATCGAGGCTGACACCACCGATATGGCGCCGGCGCGATTGAAGCCGGCTGAGTAGTCGCGCATCCCTAAAAAAGGAAGAGCCCCGGCGCGGGGATTGCCGAGGCTCGTACGCATTACACAGAACGCACTAATGTCCAGACGCAGATACCAACTGGACGTGCCAGAGCATGCCCCGGCGCTATGGCACTTTTGCGACGAATCTTTGTCAGTCTCGTAATGCCAACAGGCGTTTGCGCTCGCGGATTAAGACGGCTTTTGCGCGGGTTTCCGCCTGAAAGGCCGGGTCTGAGCAGCCCCTGGCGGGGGTGCTTGTAAGCCGCGTCGCCTCATGCACAATGAGCACCTCTTGCCGGCCCTCTATGCCGGCCCTGCGAGGTGGGCTGAGATGCGCTGGCGCGGTCAACGGGAAAGTCAGAACGTCGAGGACCGGCGCGGGCAGGGCGGCGGCGGCTTCCGCTTTCCGGGCGGCGGGATGCGGTTTCCGAGCGGCGGCGGCGGTGGTCGCGGCGGCGGCATTGGCATTGTCGGCTTCCTCATCATTCTCGGCCTGATGCTATTTTTCGGTCTGGATCCGAGCACGATCATGCAGCCGGGTCCGCAGGGCGACGGCACGAGCTTCCCGGATATTCGTCTTCCGCCGCAGTCGCAGCCCGATGTCAACCCGCGCAGCGCCCCGGATAAGCCGCTGTCGCGACCGGAGAGCGCCAGCGAGGATGACCTCAAGCGTTTCGTCTCCGTCGTGCTTGGCAACACCGAGGACGTTTGGACCGAAGTGCTCGGCAGTCACGGCCGCCGCTATCGCGACCCAACACTCGTTCTCTTCACCGGCGCGGTGCGGTCAGCGTGCGGCACCGGCATGGCGGCGATGGGCCCGTTCTACTGTCCAGCCGACGAGAAGGTTTATATCGACCTCTCCTTCTATGAGGAGCTACGGAGCCGCTTCCGGGCGCCCGGCGATTTTGCGCAAGCCTACGTCATCGCCCATGAGATCGGGCACCACGTGCAGCATCTCTTGGGCATCGCCAAGCAGGTCGAGGCGGCGCGTCAGAACGTGAGCGAGCGGCAGGGCAACGCCTTGCAGGTCCGCATGGAGTTGCAGGCGGACTGCCTCGCCGGCGTCTGGGCCAACCGCGCCGGCGAGCGCGACGACATTATCGAGGAAGGCGATATCGACGAAGCTCTTGGTGCGGCGAGCGCCATCGGCGACGATCGCATCCAGCGCAGAACGCAAGGCTATGTGGTTCCGGATTCCTTCACCCACGGCTCCTCTGAGCAGCGTGTACGCTGGTTCCGGCGCGGCTATGACAGCGGCGATCTTAACGACTGCGATACCTTCAATGCGGAGAGCCTTTGATACGGCTCAAGCTGTAGGGCACATTTGACGACCCGAGCGTCAGGCCGCACGTGGCTGGCGTCGTCATCCTGAGCTTTCGACGAAAAGGCAGGAACGTGGGCGGGGGACTGGGCGGATCGAACGGGTTGCGGCTGACGGCGTTCTGCGCCGCATTGCTCCTTGCCATGCCCATCGGCGCGGCTCCGGCCGGCGAGAAGATCATCATCCTCGGCGCCGCTCTCTCTCTCTCCGGCAAATATGCGCTGAACGGCAAGCATACCAGGAACGGCTACGACCTCGCGGCCGGGCGCATCAATTCTCAAGGCGGCATCGCGATCCGCGGCACGCCGCACACCATCGTCATCAAATATTACGACGATCAATCGACGCCCGCGCGCGGCACCGAACTCGCCGAGCGCCTCATAAGCCAGGACGGCGTCAAGTATTTGCTCGGGCCGTTCAGCTCCGGCCTCACCAAGGCGATCCTGCCCGTGGTGGAGAAGTACGGCACCCCGATGATCGAGGCGAACGGCGCCGCACGCGAACTGTTCAATAAGGGCTACCGCAACATTTTTGCCGTGCTGTCGACCTCCGACCAGTATTTGGCGCCGGCGATCGAGCTTGCCGCCGAGCACGCCGAGGCGCTCGGCAAGAAGCCGGCGGACGTCAAGTTCGCGCTCGCGATGGAGAACGATCCATTCGCGCAGGATGTGCGTGCCGGCGTGCTGGACGATATCGAGCGGCTCGGCATGCGCCTCGTCATCGACGACCAATTGCCCCCGGACCTGGACGACATGTCGGTGACCCTCGCGAAAATGGAGGCGCTGCGCCCGGACGTCCTCGTCATCTCAGGGCACGAGAAGGGCGCGGTAACCGCCGTGACGCAGTTGCGGTCGCTGAACGTCCATGTGCCGGTGCTCGCACTGACTCACTGCGACTCCGCCCAGCTCGCCGAGAAATTCCCCGATGCGGAGTTCGCGTTCTGCGCCATGCAATGGGACGACACGCTCGACTACAAAGGCGAACTCTTCACCTCGCCGCGACATTTCGCCGTCGAATTCAGGAATGCCTATGGTTACGAGGCGCCGTACCAGGCGGCGCAATCGGCGGCGGCGGTGGAGGTCTTTGCGGACGCCTTCAAGCGGGCACAAAGCCTCGATCCGAAAGCGGTCCGCGATGCGATTGCCGCAACCGAGCTTGAGACGTTCTACGGCAAGATCAAGTTCGACGAGACGGGACGCAACATCGCCAAGACCATGGTCCTGAGCCAAGTGCGGAATGGCGACTACGTCATCGTTTGGCCGCCCAAGCACGCGAAGGCGAAGCCCGTGGTGCCGAAGCCGCGGCCCTAATCAAAGCCGGTCGCCAGTTTGTCGGCTAGAGAGAGTCGCCCGCGTAGACGGTAGCCTCGCAAGGGCGGTCCGCCTTCTTGAAGAGCGTGCAAGCCTGCGCGGCTTCGACCGCGTTCGAGAATGGCCCCGCGATCAAACGCCACTTCTTGTCCGGCGCCAGCACGCGGCGCGGCTGCAAGCCGGCAACGAGCGCGGCATGCTTCGATAGATATTCCCGCCACAGCGGCCGCAAGCCGCTCTGATCTGCGGCCGACCCGATCTCGATGCCGAACCGGGTGGTGCCGTCATTGGCCGTGGGCGGCAAAGCGACCGGATCGAATTTCGCCGTCTCGGCGGGAAGATCCTCGGGCGCCGGGTCGTCGACGCCGGCGGGGGCCGGGCCCGCTTGCGGCGTCAGTGACTCTGTTGCGGATGGATCCGGCGATGCAGCGGCGACGGTTTCCTGCTCCGGCGCGGGCTCCGGGTCGAGAGCCGGATCCTCCGGCTGCGCGATGGCCGGCGCTTCAGCTGCCGCCGACGGCGTCTGCAATCCCGCGGCGCCATCCTCCCCGCTTGCTGACGCGGACTGTTCTTCCGGGACGGGCTCGGCCGCATCAGGCTCAGCGGCGGCGGGCGGGGTCGCCGGCTTGACCGGTTGAGCCGGCTTGGGCGCTGGAGCCGCGGCGGTGGCCTCGGGCTTGGGAGTGTCTGCCGGCTTCGGCGATTCAACTGGCTTTGCGGCTTCGACCGGCTTCGCCGGTTCGATTGGTTTTGCCGTTTCGATGGGCTTCGGCGTTTCGATGGGCTTCGGCGTTTCGAGCGGTTTTGGTAAGGCTGCTTTCGGCATCGGCGTTGGCGGCGGTGGCGACGCCATCCGCGGTGGCTCTACAGGTTCCGGCAGCGACGTGGTCACGGAAGCCGCGGGCGGCAGGGCGGCGACGGGACCGAGGATCTTCTCGATCGGCTTCAGCCGCTTGTTCAGATCCTCCATGCGCTGGGACAGGTCGCGCATCGCCATCTTGACCGAATCGATGTCCTGGCCTTGCGCCTCGTTGACTTCCGCGAGCGCGGCGACGGGTGCGCCGATGTCGGCGGCGGCAGTGTCAGGGGCCGGAGGGCTGGGGTCCGCGGTGGTCGCCGCGGCGACCTCGGTGGCTGATGGCGGATTCGCCACGAGATTCACGAGGTAGAGCACCGAGAATCCGGCAAGCAGAATCCAGAAAAAGGCAAAGGTCGTGGGCAGCCAGTTCCTGGAGCCGCTCTGGCGATCACTAAGTGCCATGAATTTTCGTAAGCCTCCGCCGCGAATCTACGCCGAAAAGCGCCGGTAATATGGCCTCGTCCCGGCAGCCCCGGCAATCGCCGGAGATTACTCCCTCTGCCCGTGCGGTCAATTCTCCGTTGAGATACCGGGGCATAGCGTCAGTACGGCAGGTTATGGTTCTCGTCATTCCTTTGCACTAGATAGGCGCGAATACACGCGATCTGGCGCGATTCGAATGCTGCCGAATTGCGCGGGATAGCGCGGCAATTGCGCGGAATTGCAGGGAATTACCGCGGAATGCGGGCGGCAAACGCGGTAACGGAATGAGCATGACGGAAACCAACGCGCTCGCCATCATTCTCGCTGCCGGCAAAGGCACGCGCATGAAATCCGCGCTGCCGAAAGTCCTGCACAAGATTGCCGGCGCGCCGCTCGTCGCGCATGTCGCCCGTACGGCGGCTGCAGCGGGAATTGACGTCGCCTCTGTTGTCGTCGCCTCGGACATGGACGCCGTGGGATTGGCAGCCAAGGACGCACACCCCAACACGACGACCTTCGTCCAGCGCGAACAGCACGGCACCGCCGACGCGGTGAAGGCTGCCGAAGCCGCGTACGCCAAGCATGAAGGCCATGTCATCGTCCTCTATGGCGATACGCCGCTGCTGCGCCCAGAGACTTTGAGCAAGGTCCGCACGGCGCTCGACACTGGAGCCGACGTCGTCGCGATCGGCTTCGAAGCGGCGGACCCTACTGGCTATGGCCGCCTCCTCATGGACGCGAGTGGCGCGTTGATCGGTATCCGCGAGCACAAAGACGCGAGCGACGCGGAGAAGGCGATCACCCTCTGCAACTCAGGCATCCTCGCGTTCCGCTCCGGTGGCGCATTGAAGAAGCTGCTCGCAGCGATCGACAACAAGAACGCCAA
>DASQLK010000240.1:0-3513 GCA_035630055.1 Methyloceanibacter sp.
CACGATGGCATCGGTGGTGATGTCGCCAGCGGAGCCGAGATCTTCCGCGAGGGCGATCGCCACCGCGTTCTCGACGACGGAAGCCGGCAGCTCCAGTCTAAAGGTCTCTCCCGTCATGCATGAACGAGCGCGAGGCGCGGCGTTGCGCGCTGGCGCGTCACGGCCTCGCGGGCAATCGCCTCGGCATCGGTCAGGAGCAGGAAGCTCCGCCGGCCATGCGCGTCCGCCTGTTGCGGATAGTCGCTACGGAAATGCGCGCCGCGGCTCTCGCGCCGTTGCAGAGCGGCGGCAGTTACGAGCTTCGCGGTGGTCAGCATGTTGACGAGCGACCGGTCTCCGGACCCCTCATGCTCCAGGGTCAGGATCGTCGTCAGTGCCGCACGCAGAGAGGCCTCGTCGCGGATGACGCCGACATTCGCGGACATGACCTCGCGGAGCTTCGCACGCGCCTCGTCACTGCGACGACTTGGAGCCTGGGCCGGAAGCCTGTCCGTCCTTATCGGCTGGCGGACCGGCGCCGGTTGCGTCGCGGAGATGTCAGCCGCGACCCGCGCTCCGAACACTACCGCTTCAAGCAAGGAGTTCGAAGCGAGCCGGTTCGCGCCATGTGCACCGGTCGACGCCACCTCGCCACAGGCCCACAAGCCATCGATAGAGGTGCGCCCGCACGCATCGGTGAGAATCCCGCCCATGTGATAATGCGCGGCGGGCGCGATCGGGATCGCCTCGTTCAGCGGATCGATGCCCGCTTCGCGGCAGATCGCCGACACGGTCGGAAAACGGCGCGCGAGATCGGAACCGAGGCCGCGGCAATCGAGGAAAGCGCCCCGGCCGCTCGCAAGCTCGCGGTGCACGGCGCGCGCCACGATGTCCCGTGGGGCAAGCTCCGCGTCGTCATGCAGCGCCCGCATGAAGCGCTCGCCGCGGGCATTGATGAGGGTCGCGCCTTCTCCGCGCAGCGCCTCGGTCGCAAGCGGTGCCGGATCGCGGCCGATATTGATTGCCGTGGGATGAAACTGCACGAATTCCGCGTCTGCGATGATGGCGCCGGCGCGCGCGGCTATGGCGATGCCTTCTCCACGCGCCTCGCGTGGATTGGTGGTGATGGCGTAAATCTGCCCGGCGCCGCCGGTCGCAAGCACGACGCTGCTTGCTGCAACGCTGAGCAGCTTTGCGCCGCCTCCGGCCTTTACCGCCTCGAGCTCGACGCCCGTCACCCGGCCGTCTTCCACGAGGAGATCGCGTGCCGCATAGCCCTCCAGCACCTCGATCGAGGGCGTGCGTCGCACGGCATCGACCAGCGCTGCCATAATAGCGCGGCCGGCCGTGTCGCCCTGCACATGCAGGATGCGATTGCGGCCATGCGCGGCTTCCCGCGAAAGGCTGAAATGACCTTCGAGATCGCGGTCGAACGGCACGCCATAGGCGAGGAGATCTTGGATGCGCCCGCGCGCCTCTTCAGCCATCAGGAGCGCGATCTTCTCGTCCACGATCCCCGCGCCGGCAATGACGGTGTCGGCGGCATGATCGGCAGGGGTGTCGCCTTCCGCGACCGCTGCAGCAATGCCCGCCTGCGCCCAAAAGCTCGATCCGCCTTCGCCAAAGCGCGCGGCGGAGACGACCGTTACAGGCAATGGAGCAAGCTTGAGCGCGGTGAAGAGGCCGGCAAGGCCGGCGCCGACAATGACGACACCGTCACCTTCCACGCGTCTGGCAGCTTTTGGGGTTTCAATCATTGTTGGAACGTTACAGCCGGCTAGTGATTGAGATTGATCATGCGCTCGACGGCGGCGCGCGCACGCTCGGCAACCTCGGGCGCGATCGTCACCTCCTCCTTGAGATAGACGAGCGAGTCCAGGATCTTCGGCAGCGTGATGCGCTTCATGTGCGGGCAAAGATTGCAGGGGCGCACGAAGTTTACGTTCGGCGCTTCCACCGCGACGTTGTCGCTCATGGAGCATTCCGTCACGAGCAGCACCTTCGACGGCTGGTTGTCCTGCACCCACTTGATCATGCCGCTGGTCGAGCCGGTGAAGTCCGCCTCATCGATCACGTCGGGAGCGCATTCCGGGTGCGCGATGATCTTTACGCCGGGATCGGCGTCGCGATAGGCGCGCAGCTCTTCGCCGGTGAAGCGCTCATGCACTTCGCAATGGCCCTTCCAAGTGATGATTTCGACATCGGTCTGCGTGGCCACCCATTTGGCGAGATATTCGTCCGGGATGAGGATCACTCGCTTGGCGCCGAGCGACTCCACGACGCGCACCGCATTGGATGAGGTGCAGCAGATATCGCATTCGGCCTTCACGTCGGCGGACGTGTTGACGTAGGTCACGACAGGGACGCCAGGATAGGCCTCTCGCAGCGCCCTCACATCCGCAGCCGTGATCGACGCCGCGAGCGAGCAGCCTGCGCGGCTGTCCGGGATCAGCACGAGCTTATCCGGGTTGAGCAGCTTCGAGGTCTCCGCCATGAAGTGTACGCCGCCCTGCACGATGATGTCGGCGTCGGTCTTCGACGCCTCGCGGGCGAGCTGCAGTGAATCGCCGACCACGTCGGCGACGCAGTGGAAGATCTCGGGCGTCATGTAGTTGTGTGCGAGCACGACGGCGTTGCGCGCGCGCTTCAGGTCGTTGATCGCCTTCACGTAGGGGGCGAAGCCGGGCCACTCGATGGGCGGGATGACCCGCTGCACGCGTTCGTAAAGATGCGCGGTCTCGCGTGCCACCTCCGGCGTATAGGCGAGATCGGGCAGTATCGCGGGCGCAAGCCCCGTCCGCTCTACGCGGGGAGCGTCAACGCTTGCCCTGGTCTCAACGGTCGTCATACCCGTTATCCTCATTCAATAATGCTCAGACTGAGCATATGTAGGGCGTTAAAACATCCGGCACAAGGCCGGAGGCGCCGGATGACCCTATCCTCAATTTGAGTATAGGAGATGTTGCGCTGCGATCAACGGGCAATGAGAGCGCGGTCAGCGGCGAAAGCGTTGTCCCTTTGCCGGAAATCTCCCCCCGCCGCAGCTTTCGTCTGCTAATTTCAGCTTAGAGATGAGGAAGGGCTAAGGCATGCAGTCGCAGTTCACCGTGGGCGTGCGGGAAGGCGGAGCGGCGGACCGCATCGTCGTGAGAGCCGAGGACGCGCTCATCGCCGCCTTGAAAGTGAAGGCGGAGCGTCCAGAGGCGTCGATCACCTATGTGCGCCGCCTGAACAGGCGCGGCGACACGCGCCATCCGCCCCACGGCCTGAAGGACGCTTAGGCGCCCGGCTCGGGGTCCGGTGGGAGATCGAGGTCGACCTCGGACGCCTTGGGACGCAGCACGGCGTAAATGGCCAGCGTGCCGAGCAACAGGCCGCCGGCGAGCGCCGGAGCCCGCCAATCGCCGGTGGAAACCCGCACCACGATCAAGAGGGCGCAGACGAGGAGCCCGAGCGCGGGCACGAAAAGCGGAATTTCGAACTTTCCCACCGGCTCCCCTTTGCGCCGCTTCAGGACGAAGAGCGCGCCGTTCA
>DASQLK010000241.1:0-7627 GCA_035630055.1 Methyloceanibacter sp.
GGGCGGCGAGATCGCGGTCCTCGGCTATCGCGGGATGAAGGAGTACGAGCTCGGCTTCGACGGTTTCCGGGTGCCGGCGGAGAACCTGCTCGGCGGGGTCGAGGGGCAGGGGTTCAAGCAGCTGATGCGCACCTTCGAGAGCGCCCGCATCCAGACGGCTGCCCGGGCGATCGGCGTGGCGCAGTGCGCGCTCGAGCTCGGGATGCGCTACGCGCAGGACCGCAAGCAGTTCGGCAAGCCGTTGATCGCCTTCCCGCGGGTCTACAACAAGCTGGCGATGATGGCGGTGGAGATCATGGTCGCCCGCCAGCTCACCTATTTCGCCGCGCGCGAGAAGGACGCGGAGCGCCGCTGCGATCTCGAGGCTGGCATGGCTAAGCTGCTCGCCGCTCGGGTCGCATGGTCTGCCGCAGACAACGCTTTGCAGATCCACGGCGGGAACGGTTTCGCCCTCGAATACACGGTGAGCCGGGTTCTCTGTGACGCCCGCATCCTCTCCATCTTCGAAGGTGCTGCCGAAATTCAGGCGCAGGTGATCGCGAGGCGCCTGCTCGAAAACTAGATGCGGGGAGGGATTCGATGCGCGCCGCTACCAGTCAGCCCATGCAGTCGCTTGCCGTTCCGATCGCAGCCGCGGTCGCATGCTTTGCCGCCTGGTTCATCGGCGGGGCGCTTACGCGACCCAATCTGGAGTGGTACGCCACGCTGGCGAAACCCGGGTTCACGCCGCCGGATGCGGCATTTCCCATCGCCTGGATCATCCTCTACTCGCTGATGGCCGTGTCGGTCTGGATGTTGTGGCGGGCACCGGGCGACCCTGCCGACAAGCGGCTGGCGCTCATCTGGTTCGGCGTGCAGCTCGTTGTCGGCGTGCTCTGGTCGTTCGTCTTCTTCTATATGCACAATGTGGCGCTCGGGCTCGGCGTCATCCTCGTGTACCTGATCGATATCGTCATCACGATCGTGCTGTTCGATCGCATCAGCCGGCCGGCGGCCCTGATGCTGGTTCCGCTCGCGCTCTGGGTCTGCTTCGCCACCGGGCTGAACACCGCGATCTGGATGCTCAACAGTTGACGGCTGAAAAGAGCATCCTCGTCACGGGTTGCTCGTCGGGGATTGGCCTCTGCGCGGCCCGGGTGATGAAGGCGCGCGGGTGGCGGGTCTTCGCCACGGCGCGCAAGCCACACGACATCGCGCGGCTACGCGACGAGGTCGGCGTGGAGAGTCTCTATCTCGACTATGCCGAGCCCCGGTCCATTGAAGATGCCGCGACACATGTCCTGGACGCGACCGGTGGGCGTCTGTTCGCATTGTTCAACAACGGGGCGTATGGCCAGCCGGGCGCGGTCGAGGACCTGACGCCGGACGTGCTGCGGGCGCAGTTCGAGGTGAACGTCTTTGGCTGGCACGACCTCACCCGCCGCGTGCTGCCCGCGATGCGGGCGCAAGGTTGCGGCCGCGTCGTGTTTTGCTCGTCCGTGCTGGGGTTCGTGGTCGGGCCGTACCGTGGCGCGTATTGCGCCTCCAAATACGCGATCGAGGCCTTGGCGGATGCCCTGCGCATGGAGCTTGCCGGGTCGGGCATCCATGTCAGTTTGATCGAGCCAGGACCGATTGCATCGCGGTTCATCGAGAACGCGCTCGAGGCCTATCGGCGGCATATCGATCTTGAGAATTCGGCGCACAGCGAGGTCTATCGGCGGCGGCTCGCCGCCATGGAAGCCGGCGGGGACCAGACCTTCAAGCTCGGCCCGGAAGCCGTGGTCGACCGCCTGATCGAGGCCGTGGAGAGCCGCAAGCCGAAGGCACGGTATTATGTTACGGTGCCCACCTATATTGCGGCCTTGCTGCGACGGGTCCTGCCGACGCGGGCGTTGGATGCGATTGCCGCCCGAAACTGACGCGGGCCGGACTGGGGTCGAGGGTTTGAAGGAATAGACGCTCATGGAAGAGTTGCTGAAATACGCGGTCCCGGTCGCGCTAGCCGCGGTCGCCATCGTGCTCGTGCTCGGCCTTTGGAACATGATGCGGAGCGGCAGCCCCAACCGCAGCCAGACGCTGATGCGCTGGCGCGTCATCCTTCAGTTCGTTGCGCTGATTCTCGTCATGGCCGCGATCTATCTCGGTGGAAAATTCTAGGAGCGACGAGGCCGGCAATGGTCGTTCTCAACAAAATCTACACGCGCACCGGAGATGACGGCACCACCGCGCTCGGCTCGGGGCGGCGCGTCTCGAAGGCGGACTTGCGCGTCGAAGCCTACGGCACATTGGACGAGACCAACGCCGCGATCGGGCTTGCCCGGCTCTACACGCGCGAGCAGGACGGTCCGCTCGACGCGATGCTCAGCCGGATCCAGAACGATCTCTTCGACCTCGGCGCCGATGTCTGCTTTCCCGACGAGAGCAAGGATGCTCGCGGACGTCTGACGGTCAGCGCGGCGCAGGTGGACCGTCTGGAGGCGGAGATCGACGCGCTTAATCAGGATTTGCAGCCGCTGCGTTCCTTCGTGCTGCCGGGGGGTACACCAGCAGCCAGCTATCTCCATCTCGCGCGCACCATATCGCGCCGCGCCGAACGTTTGATGGTGGCGCTCGCGCAAAGGCCGGACGAGGCGGTTGGCGACGCGGCGCTGCGCTACATCAACCGACTTTCGGATTTCCTGTTCGTCGCGAGCCGCTACGCGAACGAGCAGGGCAAGGCGGACGTTCTGTGGGTTCCCGGACAGAATCGATAATCATGGGCCGATGAGTTCCGCGTGTTCATCCCCCTTCACGACACCAATCCTCTAAAGCGTATCGACCATCAATATGTGACGATCGCGCTCATCTTCTTGAACGTGGCGATCTACGTGATCTTCCAGACGGGATGGGTGATCCCCCTGGAGGACGAGAATGCAGCTGCCTTCGCCGTCGTTCCCGCTGAGCTCTTCGCGCCGTCGCCGGAAGGACGCTCTTTCTTTGCGACGGGAGCATTCCCGATGCCCGAGCGCTTCACCCTGATCAGCTACATGTTCCTGCACGGGAGTTGGATCCATCTCCTCGGCAACATGCTTTTCCTTTGGGTGTTTGGAGACAATGTCGAGGACGCGATGGGGCATATCCGCTTCATCATGTTCTATCTCATGTGCGGCGTGTTCGCGGCGGTGCTGCATTCTTGGATGTTGCCGCATTCCGACCTGCCGCTGATCGGCGCCAGCGGCGCGGTGGCGGGGATCATCGCGGCGTACCTCATCCTGCACCCGAAGGTGAAGGTCTGGGTGCTGGCGCTCTGGCGCATTCCCATCAGGATCACGGCGGCCTGGGCGCTCGGCATCTGGATCCTGGCCCAGTTCGCGAGCCTCCTGATCGACAGCGCGGAGAACGTGGCCTGGTGGGCGCATATCGGCGGCTTGGCTGCCGGCGCCATCCTTATCCTTTTTATGCGGCGGCGCGGTGTACCTCTGTTCGACAAAACCAGGGGTGGCGCCTAAACCTTGGCAAAAATCCGTAGAAACCTTGACTCGGCTTGATGGCGGAATTACCGTCCCGGCCATTTCGCAGTTGCGAGATAAGGCTTAAAAAAGGCCACCTCAGAGCCGGGAAAGAATGGCCGCATGAAGATCTTGGTGCCGGTAAAGCGGGTCATCGACTCCAACGTCAAAGTCCGCGTCAAGTCCGACGGCGGCGGGGTCGACCTTGCCAATGTCAAAATGGCGATGAACCCGTTTGACGAGATCGCCGTCGAGGAAGCGGTCCGCATCAAGGAGCGCGGCGAGGCGGAAGAGGTTATTGCCATCTCGATCGGTGGCGCCAAGGCGCAGGATACGCTGCGCACGGCGCTCGCCATGGGCGCCGACCGCGCCATCCTCGTCAAGACCGATGCGATAGTCGAGCCGCTGTCGGTCGCCAAGATACTCAAAAGCGTGGTCGAGAAAGAGAGCCCTGACCTCGTCATCATGGGCAAGCAGGCCATCGACGATGACTGCAACCAGACGGGTCAAATGCTCGCCGGGCTGCTCGGCTGGCCGCAAGGCACGTTCGCTTCGAAGATCGAGTTCGCGGGCGACAAGGTGAAGGTCACGCGCGAGGTCGATGGCGGCTTGGAAACGCTGACCTTGTCGCGCCCGGCGGTCATCACGACGGACCTTCGTCTCAATGAGCCGCGCTACGCATCGCTGCCGAACATCATGAAGGCAAAGAAGAAGCCCATCGACGAAACCACGGCCGAAACGCTCGGCGTCGACATTAAGCCACGGCTCAAGGTCATTTCGGTAGGAGAGCCCAAAGGGCGGCAGGCGGGCGTGATAGTCGATAGCGCGGCAGACCTCGTCGCGAAGCTCAAGACCGAAGCGGGAGTTCTTTAATGGCGGTCCTTCTGCTTGCGGAGCACGACAACAAGGCTCTCGCTCCCGCGACGGCGAAGGCGCTGACGGCCGCGAAGGCGTTCGGGGGCG
Organism: Methyloceanibacter sp.; assembly: GCA_035630055.1. GTDB lineage: Bacteria > Pseudomonadota > Alphaproteobacteria > Rhizobiales > Methyloligellaceae > Methyloceanibacter. The sequence goes on from DASQLK010000241.1 coordinate 4,434, forward strand.
ATATCGACATTGCCGTCTTCGGGCGGGATGCCAAAGGTGTCGCCGAGGAGGCCGCGAAGCTCCATGGCGTGCGCAAGGTGCTTCTCGCGGACGCGCCGCATCTCGCACAGCGGCTGGCGGAGGAGGTCGCCAACGCCGTCCTGCCGCTCATGCAGAATTACACCGTGCTGCTCTCACCCGCATCGACCTTCGGCAAAAACGTGCTGCCGCGCGTCGCCGCGCTTCTCGACGTCGGACAGATCTCCGATATCGTCGAGGTGAAGTCGCCCACGAGCTTCGTCCGGCCCATCTATGCCGGCAACGCCATGGAAACAGTGGAGACGAGCGACAAGATCATCGTCGCAACGGTGCGTACCACGGCGTTCGACGCGACGGGCGAGGGCGGTTCCGCCGCCGTCGAGACGATCGAGGCGCCGGCAGCGCTCGGCATCTCCAGCTTCGACAGCAGCGACATCAGCGTCAGCGAGCGGCCGGAACTGACGGCCGCGCGCATCGTGATTTCGGGCGGCCGCGGCATGCAGTCCGGCGACAACTTCAAGACGCTGCTGGAGCCCCTCGCGGACCGGCTGGGCGCCGCCGTTGGCGCGAGCCGCGCCGCGGTCGATGCCGGCTACATGCCGAACGACCATCAGGTGGGGCAGACCGGCAAGGTCGTCGCACCTGAGCTTTACATCGCGATCGGCATCTCAGGCGCGATCCAGCATCTTGCCGGGATGAAGGATTCGAAGGTGATCGTGGCGATCAACAAGGACGCCGACGCGCCAATTTTCCAGGTGGCCGATTACGGTCTTGTCGGTGACCTGTTCACCGTGCTGCCAGAGCTGGACGCGGAGCTAAAAAAGGCGGGGTACTGAGTTAGGTTGATGAGGATGCACAATGGACGACATCGTACCGGGCGCAGCGAAGACGCTTCTAGATCCCCAGTCCTCGCGAGATCCTGACGTGATGCCTATTCAAAAGGTCGGCATTGTCGGGGCGGGGCAAATGGGCAGCGGTATCGCCCATGTGGTGGCCTTGAACGGCTTCGACGTTCTCGTGAACGATCTGGAACGCGACAGGTTCGACCGCGCGCTCGCCACCATCGACAAGAATTTGACCCGCCAGGTCGCGTCGGGAAAGATCAACGAAGAAGAGAAACTGAAGACGCTGTCCCGGATCCGTTTCGCCGAGAGCTTCGCGGATTTCGCTGATGCCGACATCGTCGTCGAAGCGGCAACGGAAGAGGAGACGGTGAAGCGCAAGATTTTCGTTGCGCTCTGTCCCTACATCAAGCCCGACACGATCGTATCGACGAATACATCCTCGATCTCCATCACGCGCCTTGCCGCCGCGACAGACAGGCCGGAGCGCTTCATCGGCCTCCACTTTATGAATCCGGCGCCGGTCATGGAACTGGTGGAGATGATCCGCGGCATCGCCACCGACGACGCCACGTTCGCCCGCACCAGGGAGTTTGTCGAGGCGCTGGGGAAGACCGTCGCGGTCTCCGAGGACTTCCCCGCTTTCATGGTCAACCGCATTTTGCTGCCGATGATTAACGAGGCGGTCTACACGCTTTATGAAGGCGTGGGCTCGGTCGACGCCATCGACACCGCGATGCGTCTCGGCGCGCATCATCCGATGGGGCCGCTCCAGCTCGCCGATTACATCGGTCTCGATACCTGCCTTTCGATCATGCAGGTGCTGTACGAAGGTCTTGCCGATTCCAAGTACCGGCCGTGTCCGCTGCTCGTGAAATATGTCGAAGCGGGCTGGCTTGGCCGCAAGAGCAAGCGCGGCTTCTACGACTATCGCGGCGAAACGCCGATGCCGACGCGCTAACTGGCCGGCCGCTCACACAAGCGGCCGCATACGCTTCTGCGTAAGATCGTATTTCGCGAGCTCGGCGAGGGCTTGCAAGTTCGGCACATTGCACCAGCCGTGCTCCCACTCCATCAATCCAAGCTTGGACAGGCGCCGCAGCGTCTTGTTGGTATGCACGAGCGAAAGCCCGATGGCGTCGGCCAAATGCTCCTGAGTGAAAGGGAAGCGGACGCGACCGTCCACGGCGAGGCCGATATCCGACGCGCGAACGTACAGATGCACGATGTAGTAGGCCACGCACTCTTCCGCCCTCCTGCGCCCGACGCTCAAAAGATTCTCGTTGAGGATGACCTCGTGGGTCGCGGCGAGCCAGGTCAGATCGAAAGCGAGACTCGGGCAGTGCTTGAAAATTTCCCAGATGCGGCCGCGCGGAAATGTGCAGAGCGCGACCGACGTCAGAGTATCGACGGAGTGATCCATGATGCCCTCGGTGGAGGACTGCAGCCCGATGAAGTCGCCGGGCAGCACGAAGCTCGTGATCTGACGGCGGCCATCCTCGAGGATCTTGTAGCGGAACGCCCAGCCTTCCAGCACCGTGAAGAGATGATCGGACTGGGTGCCTTCGCGCAGAACGGTGGTGCCCGGGCCACTGCGGAGCTCGCCCGTCTTGAGCTTCTTGATGAAGCCAAGCTCCTCATCGCTCAGTGAGCGGAACGTATCCATCCTGCGGAGCGGGCAGGCCTCGCAGGGAACCTCGTAGGCAAACGGGGATATGGACATGGAATGCGACCGCGCAGCCTGCTCGGTCATGTCTTTCTTTAAAGACAGGATGGATCGCTTCGAGGAGAGTTGAGCTCTCTTCGACCCTAGCTTAGGCCGCCCCCACGGCCAAGAGGCTACCACGGCAGTCACCCTAAACTTTCCAAAAAGGCCGGAAAACCACCAAATCGCCCGCCAGTCAGGCAGCGAGACCATCACCATGAGCGATCCCGAGAGACACCGTCGGGCGCTCACCGCGGGCAGGGTCGGAGCCTGGGAATGGCATCTCCCGGATGACATGATCCACGTCGACGCGAGCGTGCTTGGCCTGCTGGGATTCGCGCCGCAGCCCGGAGGTTTTCACGCCTCGCAGCTCTTCAATCTCATGGACAGCGAGGAGGTCGGTCTGCTGCGGATTGCGCTGGCCGAGGCTTCACGCAGCGACGATGTGTTCGTGCGGGATTTGCGTCTTTATCCAGGGGGCCGTGTCGAGCCCATCTGGATCTGCAGTCAGGCGCGTGTCGTCGAGCGCGACGATGGTGCCACCGCGCGCATCATGGCGGGGGTGATTTTCAATGTCACCGGGCGGCGGCGGGTTCAGGAACATCAGGAACTCTTGAACCGCGAACTGT
>DASQLK010000242.1:0-6407 GCA_035630055.1 Methyloceanibacter sp.
GGCATTCCCTCTTCCCTAGCGAACGACCGCCAGAGTCATCGAGAGAAAGCCGAGGGTCGCAAGACAAGCCCGCGCCACATGCGACCACTCCCACACATTGCGCATGTGCCTCCAGTCCGCCCCGGGAGCGGCAAACAGACCAAAGAAGAATTGGCTCGCGCCGGTGAGTTGAACCTCCCGGAGCCAGGCGCTGTTCACCGGGTGCGTGACGATCCAATAGGTGGCATGGCCGACGATCAGCAGACCGAGGGCCGCAGCAATCCACCAGAACCGCTCGCTGTTTGTTGGCGTGAGGTAGAGCAGCGCGGCAAGCACGAGCATGCTCCCGAATTCCCCGACGAACCCGCCGATCGTGAAGCCGGGATAGTAGATCGCCTGCACCGCCTGATAGGTCGGCTCGTCGAGCCGGAGCTTTCCGGGGAACTCCAGGGCGTGCGCCAGGGAAAGCCCCATCGTCACGGCAACCAGAAGAAGCGCGAGGATAGACAGGGCCGTGAGCATGCCGCCAAGCTCGCTTTTCGCAGGAGGCGAAATCATATCTACGTCGTATACGTACTACGTATAATTGCAAGTGGGGCTTGTACGCTCCCGACGGAACGGACTCAGGCCGCCGCTTCGCCGGGATGCCGATGCCGGGGTGTTTGCCAGCAGCTATATCTCAGCTCATCTGGTAACCGGGCGTTGACCGCGAGAGCGACAGCTCCTCTTCGTTCATGTCTGCCCCGAAAGGCTCAAACAAGGGCGTCGAAAGATATCGCTCACCCGTGTCCGGCAGCATGCAGAGAATGACGGAACCCGGCTCCGCTCTCTCTGCGATCTGCATAGCAATCGCAAAGGTTGAGCCTCCCGAAACTCCCGTGAAAATGCCCTCCTTGGCCGCGAGCTCGCGAGCCCAACGCATTCCGACGTCGCCAGGAACGGGGATCAACTCGTCATAGTAGCGGCCGTCGATTGCCTCCTGAAGCACGAGCGGAATGAAGTCGGGTGTCCAGCCCTGGATCGGATGCGGCTGGAACGCGGGGTGGCTGCTCGCCGGGCCGCCGTCAGGACTGCGTTGCTGTGGCGCTCCCGATCCCACGATCTGAGCGTTCGCGGGCTCCGACAGGATGATCTTCACTGCCGGCCGCTCGCGCCGGAGCACTCGTCCCACCCCCGACACCGTCCCACCGGTGCCATAGCCCGTCACAAAGTAATCCAGCCGCTCTCCCGAGAAGTCGGCCAGGATCTCTGCGCCGGTCGTGCTTTCGTGAATGTCGGCATTTGCGTCCGTCTCGAACTGACGGGCTAAGAACCAGCCATTCGCCTCGGCCAGCTCTTTCGCCTTCATATACATCCCGAAACCCTTTTGGGCTCGTGGCGTGAGGACGACCTTCGCGCCGAGGAACCGCATGAGCTGGCGGCGCTCAACGGAAAAGCTGTCGGCCATCGTCACAACCAACGGGTAGCCCTTCGCCGCGCACACCATGGCAAGACCGATCCCGGTATTCCCACTCGTCGCCTCGACGACCGTTTGGCCTGGCCGCAGGGATCCCTTCCGTTCGGCATCCTCAATGATATTGAGGGCGAGCCGATCCTTCACCGAGCCCGCAGGGTTGAAGAACTCGAGCTTGGCAAAGATTCTTACATGGGCGGGAGCGAGCCGATTTATCCGGACGCACGGGGTATCTCCAACAGTGTCGACGATGCTCTCGTACAGACGGCTGCGGCCGGCGGTTGTGCGCGATGTCTTTTTGTCCATGTAGTGCCCCTATCTGATCCCTGACTGCACAGCGCAGCGGAAATGAGCTCTCGCGGACGATCCACCCCTCTTCACGCAGAGAGCCTGGTGGCTTTCGCGGCTCCAGCGGCAAGTGCCTCCCTGAACTTGGGCAAGGCCCAATCGACCATTTGGTCGCTGGCCGTCAGCGATAAACGTACGTGGTCAGGGATACCGCACAGGGAGCCGGGCATCACGAACACGTCACGTGCGGCCAGCCAGTCGCAGAAAGCGTCTTCGGGACCGGGGGTCCGTACCAGAACGTAGAACGCGCCTTTCGGCCGCGTGACCTCGTAGCCGGCAGCTTGCAAGCCGTCGCACAGGCGGTTGCGCCGTCGCTCAAGGCCTCTCAAATCGATGACCAGCTTCTCCAGATCGGGGAGCGCATATTGCATGAGCGCGCTCGGGAAATTCCACCCCGTACCCATCTGAGCGAAGAACAACGAGTCCCGCACGACAAAGCGTTCTGGCGCGGAAGGGCTCACCGCAAAGTATCCGACGCGCTGACCCGGAGTGAGGAGACGCTTGCCATAGCTGTAGCAGATCACGCTCCGCCGAATATGTCGGACAGGTGGCTCGAAACAGCCATCGGAGTAGACGATTTCGCGATAGGCTTCGTCGGACAAGAGCCAAATCGGGCGCCGGCGATGTTGGTTGATGCCATCCAGCCGCGCCCCGAGTTCTGCAAGCTCCGCCGCATCAGCTATCGAGCCCGACGGATTGTGCGGCGAGTTCACGACCAGAATGCGCGTCCGCTCGGTGATCGCTCCGACGAGCGCCTCCACGTTGAGCCCAAACGACCGTGTCATGGGAACTGCGACCGGCTGCAGTCCATGCAGATGAGCCATCGGCGCGTAGCAGAACCAGGACGGCACCGAATAGATGATCTCCTCACCGGGATTGGCCAGGAGCTTCATCATCAGCTCGATGGCGCCGAAGCCTCCGTTGGTGAGGGCGATATCCTCCGGCTCAAACGAAACACCTGTGGTGGTCTGCAGCGATGATGCTACGATCTCGCGCGCGAAGGTCTCGTTGCCTTTGTATCCGTACCATTCCTTGTTCTGTGGCTCGACCTTGCTCCACAGCGCATCGACGAAGCCGGGCAACGGCATCTCTTGAGGATTTCCAAAGGCAAAGTCGCAGACTCCCGGCTGCCCCAGCCGGTTACGCCAGCGCGAGTCATTGAAGAAAGCGGCAACCGGTCCGAAAGACGCCCGAACCGCATCGAGATTGTCAGCGAGCACTGCTTCGTTGGTAGCCACCGTCCGCTCCTACAACGCGCTCAGATGCCTTAGAGCCGCTTCGTTGCGAGAAGATTGCGCCAGATGTTTCAGGAAGCCGGACGCAACGGCCGACCTCATCGGCATGTCCGAGAGGGATCGGAAGCGCCCTCCAAGCAGCCTAGCTGATTAGGTTTGACCTTCGTTTTTCCTGAGCGGCTGCAGGAGCATGCGGTCGAGGCGCAGCTCTTTCGGCTCGCGGAATTGCGGGATGCCGATGGTCATGCCCTCGTGGCCGGCCTCGGGCTCGGGACGGTAGGTGCCGAACAGCCGGTCCCACCACGGCAGGTTGAAGCCGAAATTGCTGTCGGTCTCGCGCCGGACGATCGAATGATGGACCCGGTGCATGTCGGGCGTGACCACGATCCAGCGCAGCACGCGATCGAGCGCAGGCGGCAGGCGCGCGTTGCTGTGGCTGAACATGGAGGTGGCGTTGAGGATCACCTCGAAGGCGAGGACGCCGAGCGCGGGCGCGCCGAGCGCCGCGACGACGGCGATCTTGATGACCATGGACAGCACGATCTCGACCGGGTGGAAGCGCACGCCGGTCGTCACGTCGAATTCGAGATCGGCGTGGTGCATCCTATGCAGCCGCCAGAGCAACGGCACCGCATGGAACAGCCTGTGCTGCACGTAGATGACGAGGTCGAGAACGACCACCGCGATGAGCACCTCGACCCAGGCCGGCCAGACGACCGTGTTGAGAAATCCCCAGCCGCGCGCCTCGGCGACGAGGGCGAAGCCGACGGCGGCGGTGGGAAACAGGATGCGCAGAACAACCGTGTCGACAACGACCACGCCGATATTGTTCGGCCAGCGCCAGGCGCGGCCGATCGCCTGGACCCGGCGCGGCGCAAGCGCTTCCCACAGCGCCATGGCGGCGAGAACGCCGGCGAAGAAGCCGAGGCGGATGAAAGGTTCGGCGATGGCGACGGCATCCGGCACGCTGCGGTCTCTTTCAGTTCACGCGGCGAGCCTTCGCTGGGCAAGCCGTGGCAATTGGGTTTAGCCTCGTCGATCGGGCTTTCGCTTGGGAGTTGACCGCGTGTCGCACATGCTTGCCACCCTTGTCCTGTCGATCCTCCTGACCGGGCCGTCTCTCGCCCAGCACGGGCACGGCTCTGGCTCACCGTATGCCGGCCTCGAGCGCCGCGCCGTGAAGGCGCTGTCGAGCGACGAGATCGCCGATCTGCGGGCGGGCCGCGGCATAGGCCTCGCCCTCGCGGCAGAGCTGAACGGCTATCCCGGCCCGGTCCATGTCCTCGAGCATGCCGGCTCGCTGGCCCTGTCGGGCGAGCAGCGCGCGCGTGTGCAGACGCTCTACGAGGCGATGAGGGCGGAGGCGATTCCGCTCGGCGAGCGGCTGATCGGCGAGGAAACGCATCTCGATCGGCTGTTCGCCGAGCGCACCGTCACCGCCGACAGCCTGGCGCGTGCCACGGCTGGGATCGGGGCCACGCAAGCAGCGCTGCGGCAAGCCCATCTCAAATACCATCTCGCCACCATGGACGTGCTCACGCCCGCGCAGATCGAGCGCTATGGCGTGCTGCGCGGCTATGCGGGCGAAGCCGGCGGGCATCACCCGGGCGGACGGGCAAAGCATTGACCGGCTCGCGCCCGCTCGGAATCACGGCGTCAAGCGCGCCGGCCGCCGAGCGACAGCGCCGTGACGCTGACGGCGAGGCTCAGCGACACCAGGATGATGCCGAGCCCGAGCGCCAGGGGCAGGTCGCCCTTGCTCGTCTCCAAGGTGATCGCGGTCGTCATGGTGCGGGTATGGCCGCGGATGTTGCCGCCGACGATCAGGATCGCACCGACCTCGGCGACGGCCCGGCCGAAGGCGGCCAGGAAGGCCGTGACAAGGCCCGCCCGGCCGATCGCGAACAGGGTGGCGGCCGCGCGCGGGCGCGAGGCGCCGTCGGCGAGCAGCACGTCCCCGTAATCCGCCCACAGGCCTTCGATGTGCCGGTGCACGAGCGCAACGACGATCGGCGTCGCCAGGGCGGTCTGCGCCAGGATCATGGCGGCCGGCGTGAACAGGATGCCGAGCGAGCCGAGCGGCCCGGATCGCGACACCAGGAGATAGACGAGGAGCCCGGCGACCACCGGCGGCAGGCCGAGCAGGGCATTGACCACCACCAGCAGCAACCCGCGGCCCGGGACGCGGTAGATCGCGAGGGCGGCGCCCAGCGGCGCCCCGATGGCAAAGGCGATCAGGGTCGCGCTCAGGCTGACGCGCAGGGACAGGAGCACGATTGCGACGAGCTCGGCGTCGAGCCCGGCGATCAGATCGAGAGCATGGGCGAAGGCCCGGCCGATATCGTTCATCGGCGCCCGTTAGCACGGTTTTTCCGGCAAAGTCCTGGGCGCGCCGGACGCGGCTCCCCCTTTCTTTGGAACGCAACTTGCGTCTAATCTTGAGAAGGAACGAGAGGGTTGCATGGCGCGCGCCGCGTTCGATGAGATGACGGGCACCCCGAACGGGCAAGACGCGACCCGCGCCGCCTATGCGCAGCTCAAACGCTGGCTCGACGAGACGCCCGCCGACGTGTTCGATGCCCGGCGCAGCCAGGCGGAGCTGTTCTTCCGCAAGCTCGGCATCACCTTCGCGGTCTATGGCGACAACGAATCGACCGAGCGGCTCATCCCCTTCGACATCATCCCGCGGGTGCTGACGAAGCCGGAATGGTCCCTCCTCGAGCGCGGGCTCAAGCAGCGGGTCGGCGCCGTCAACGCCTTCCTGCGCGATGTGTACGGCCCCCAGGAATGCATCCGGGCCGGCATCGTCCCGGAGGACCTCGTCTACCGCAATCCCCATTTCCGCCTCGAGATGATCAATGTCGAGGCGCCGCACGGCGTCTACGTGCACATCGCCGGGATCGACATCGTCCGCGTCGACGAGGAGACGTTCTACGTCCTCGAGGACAATGCTCGCATCCCGTCCGGGGTCTCGTATATGCTGGAGAACCGGGAGGCGATGATGCGCCTCTTCCCGGAGCTGTTCACCCGGCACCGGGTCGCGCCGGTCGAGAACTATCCGGACGCGCTCCTCGCCACCCTGCGCTCGGTCGCGCCGCGCTCGGCCTCGCACGACCCGACCGTGGTCCTGCTCACACCGGGACGCTTCAACTCGGCTTTCTACGAGCACTCGTTCCTGGCCGACAAGCTCGGCATCGAGCTGGTCGAGGCGTCCGATCTGTTCGTCCGGGACGAAGCCGCCTTTATGCGCACGACGGAGGGTCCGCGGCGCGTCGACGTGATCTATCGCCGCGTGGACGACGACTTCCTCGATCCGCTCGTCTTCCGGCCGGATTCCGTCCTTGGCGTGCCGGGCCTGATCAGCGCCTACCAGGCCGGCAACGTGACGCTGG
>DASQLK010000243.1:0-6894 GCA_035630055.1 Methyloceanibacter sp.
GGCCGGAGCCGAGCGGCGCCTCGAGCGTCGTCTCGGCGAATGGCTGTGAGGCGTAATAGGCCTTGGAGAAAATCGGCAGCGCCGCGACGGTCAGCGGCAGGTCGCGGACGAGGTTGCCCTTGAACGTGTAGCGCACCGTGCTGGGATCGATCGCCTCCGCCGTCTCCACGTCTTGCAGCATCTGGCCGTAAAGCGGGTGCCCCTTCGTCTTCAGGGTCTCGAAGGAAAAGGCGACGTCATCAGCGGTAACGGGACTGCCATCGGCAAACTTGGCCTCGGGCCGGAGCTTGAAGGTGACGCTCATGCCGTCGTCGGCGATCTCGCCGCTTTGCGCGACGAGGCCGTAAACCGCGTCAGGCTCGTCCGTGGCAGGCACCATCAGGGAATCGAACAGGAGCTCGAGCCCCTGCGCCGCGTCGCCCTTGAGAATGTAGTTGTTGAGGCTGTTGAAGGTGGTGACCCCGCCCCAGCCGATCAGCGCAAGCTCTCCGCCCTTCCGCGCCGCGGGGTCGGCATAGTCGAAATGCCCGAACGACGATGGGTATTTCAGATCGCCGAACGCCGAGAGCCCATGTTTCGGCTCAGCGGAATAAGCAGGCGCGGTAAATGAGACGGCGAGGACCGTGAGCAGCACGGCGGCGACGGTCGGACGAGGAGAAAGAGCAAGTTGCATTGGCGCTATGACGGGTTCCGCAGATTCTCAGCGAGTGTCTTGTCGTACCACCAGACTTGGAGGAAGCCTGGCGTGAGGCCTGGCAGCGTCTGCGGCTGGCCGTACCGGTTCCAATAGGCGATCCGCACCTCCGGCGAAAACCACTGCGGCACGACGAAATCGTTCCAGAGCAGCACGCGGTCGAGAGCCTGCGTCGCCGCGACCAGCTCCTCGCGATCCTTGGCGAAGATCACCTTGTCGATTAGCTTGTCGATGGCGGGGTCCTTGATGCCGATCAGGTTCGTGCTGCCCTCGCGGTCCGCCGCCTCTGAGCCCCAATAGTCGCGCTGCTCGTTCCCTGGCGAGTCCGACTGCGCGAAATTGCCCACCACGATGTCGTAGTCGAAGCTGTTCAGCCGCCGCGTATATTGCGCCGTGTCGACCAGCCGCAGCGTGCCCTTGATGCCGAGCCGCTGCAGCGCCTGCAGGTAAGGCTGCACGATGCGCTCGAAGAGCGGCGAGACGAGCAGGAACTCGACCGTCATTTGCTGGCCGGTCTTGGCATCGACGAGCACGCCGTTCTTGATTTGCCAGCCGGCCTCCTTGAGGAGAAGAACCGCTTTCCGCAGGTTGTTGCGAGCGTCGTCCGGCGATGCGTTCACCGGGTTCCGGTGCACGTCGGTGAACACTTCCGGTGGCACCTGATCCTTCACCTCATTCAGGATTTCAAGCTCGCGGCCGGTGGGCAGCGCGGCCGGCGCTGCCAGCTCGCCATTCTGAAAATAGCTGCCGACGCGCTCGTACTGGCCATAGAACAGGTTCTTGTTCGCCCATTCGAAATCGTAGGCGAGGTTGAAAGCTTGCCGCACGCGCCGGTCCGCGAACTTGTCGCGGCGGAGATTGAAGACGAAGGCCTGCATCGGCTGCGTACGCTCGATCTTCACTTCCTGGCGTTTGATCTGTCCGTTCTCGACCGCCGAAAAGTTGTATGAGGTCGCCCAGTTCTTCGCGCTCGACTCCTGCCAGTAGTCGAGATTGCCGGCCTTGAAGCTCTCGAACGCGACCGTCTGGTCGCGATAATATTCGAAGCGGACCTCGTCGTAATTCCACATGCCTTTGTTCACGGGCAGGTCCTTGCCCCAATAATCCGGGACGCGCTCATAGGAAATCGAGCGGCCCGGCTGCACGTTCTTGATGCGGTAGGCACCCGAACCGAGCGGCGGCTCGAGCGTGGTCGCCAGCGGATCGCGCGCATTGCCGCTCGCGTCCTTGCCCGTCCAATAATGCTTCGGCAGAATCGTGAGCTGCCCCATGATCATCGGCAGCTCGCGATTGTTCTTCACGTCGAAGGTGAAGGTGACTTCGTTGTCGCCGGTCGCCTCCGCCTTGGATACGTTTTTGTAGTAGAGGCCGAGCCGCGGATTGGCTTCCTTGTTGATGCCCAGACTGTAGATCACGTCGTCGACCGTGATCGGCTTGCCGTCGTGCCAGCGCGCATTCTTGTTGAGCTTGAAGGTGACGGAAGAATAGTCGGCCGGGTAGGACGCCGATTCCGCAATGAGCCCGTAGGCCGTCGAGGGCTCGTCGATGCTGTCGCTCATCAGGCTCTCATTGACGAGCCCGAGGCCTGCGGCGGCTTCGCCCTTGTAGAGAATGACGTTCAAACTATCGAAGCCGCCGATATCGGCGAGACGCACGATGCCGCCTTTCGGGGCGTCGGGATTGACGAATTTAAAGTGCGTGAAGTCGGGCGGATATTCGGGCTCCCCGATCAGGGACAGCGCGTGGTGCTGCTTGCTGGCATCGGCCGGGGATGCGGCGCCCTGGTCTTGGCCAGGGTCTTGGGCACTGTCTTGAGCAGGGTATTGGGCGCGATTTTGGGCGGGGTCTTGCGCGAGGACTGGGGCGAGCGCCGGGACGCTGAGCACGCCGGCGAGGATCAGCGGAAAAGCGAAACGAAGATAGGGCATGGGCGCCAAACGGGCTCCATCGAGGAAGGGCGGGGAAGTCTTGAGGCCAGTCTAATGCTGCATCTATGGCCTTAAGGCGTCAAAGCCTTGCTGTTCCTCGATTTAGCATGCGAGCCACGGGGACCAAATGAATAATCGGTCATTCTCCCCCTCGTGGAACGAAAAAATCCAGCAAATAAGCCATTTATGAAAGGAAAAAGGCGGCCGCCCGGGGGCGGTCCGCCTGTCTCGTCGGGCTCCGGCAATGTCTGCTGCCGGACCGTATTTCTGTCGCGTTACTGCGCGCCCGGCTCCCCGTCCGGATAGACCGGCTGCGGCTGCGACGGAGAGGGCTCCTCGCCCTTGTGGCCCGCCGACGCGTCCGGTGCTTTCAGATCGGTGATCGTGGACTCTGCCGGCGCAGACTCTGACCCGGCGTCCGCGGCAGGCGGCGCAGACTCCGTGGCAGGAGGGGCAGCGTCCTCTGCAGGAGCGACAGCAGGCGCCTCTGGCGCAGGGGCGGGCGCGGCTTCCGGAGCGGGCTCTTCCGAGGGCGCCGGAGCTGGCTCTTCAGCCGGGGCCGGTGCGGTCTCCTCCGTGGAAGGGGCTACCTCCGGTGCGGCGTCCTCGGCGGGAGCCGGGGTGGCCTCCGCAGCAGGTGGCGCGGCTTCGGCCGGTGCCTCTTGCGCAGCGGGCGGCGCTTCCGCCGGCGCGGCGCCCTCGGCGGGTGCGGCAGCGCCACCGGCCTCGGGCAATGGCGGCGGGTTCTCGGTCTCCGAGCGCAGATAGGCGATGATCTCCGCGCGCTTCTTGGCATCGGGCACGCCGGGGAAGGCCATCATGGTGCCCGGCGCGAAGGCCTGCGGATTATGGATGAAGGCGTCGATATGTTCGTAGGTCCACTCTTCGCCGGACTTGGCCTTCAAGGCCGGCGAATAGTTGAAGCCTTCGACCGATGCGATCTTGCGGCCAACCACGTCATGCAGCGGCGGTCCCATCGGGCTCGGCGCGCCCTTGTCAAAGCTGTGGCAGACCTTGCACACGCCCACATCAGCCTGTCCCTTTTTCGGATCGGCAGTGGCGAGCAGCGTCAGGATTTCCGAACCGCCGCCCGCGGGCGCTGCGCCCTTGCCGGCCTCGGCCGTCTTCTCGCCCTCCGGCGCTGCGGCAGCCGCCGGCGCTTCAGGCAAAGGCGGGGGGTTTTCGGTCAACGTGCGCAGATAAATGAGAAGGTCGGCGCGCTGCTTCACGTCCGGCAGCCCCGGGAACAGCGCCATCTTCGTGCCGGGCGCGAAGGTGTTCGGGCTCTCGACCATGTGCTCGATGTTGAGGTAGTCCCAGGTCTCTTCGGCCTTGGCCTTCAGCGCCGGCGAATAGTCGTAGCCCTCGTGCGACGCGATCTTGCGGCCGAGCACGCCATGCAGGTTGGGGCCGATGCCGTTCGGTCCGCCCGCGTCGAACGTGTGGCACATGGCGCATTTCTTCGCGACGTCCGCGCCGCGACCGGCATCGGCCGTCTGCAGCGCGAGGATGAACTCCGCGTCCGCGCCGCCAGCGGCGTCGGCTTTCTTGTCCTCGGCGCCTTCCTCCGTACCGGCCACCTCGTAGCCCGGCTTCTCCGGCGGATGCTCTTCGAAGGCGATGTTGATGAACGTCCTGGCGCCGAAAAACAGCAGCAGTGCGCCCAGCACGGCCATGGCAATCTGATTAAAGCGATAGGTATTCATGTCCGACTTTTCCTCCCCCAGACCAAGGCTACTTCGTGTAGCTCTTGCGGCGCGGCGTGAGACTATAGGGGGTACACAATTGTTGCAACTGAGCCTTTTTCCCAGTGCAGGATTGTCGCGGCCCTATGTTTCCCGTGTTAACTGAGCGTGATGTCAACCTGCCTGATCGTCATCCCCGCGCGCCTCAAGGCGACCCGCCTGCCGGACAAGCCTTTGGCCGATATCGCCGGCGAGCCGATGATCGTCCATGTCTGGCGCCGGGCGGTGGAGGCGGATTGCGGGCCGGTCCTGGTCGCGACCGATAGCGAGGACATCCGCACCGCCGTCGAGGCCGCTGGCGGGGAGGCGGTTCTGACCCGCCCCGATCATGCGAGTGGCTCCGACCGCATCTTCGAGGCCCTGACTGTCTACGATCCCGACGGCCGCATCGAAACGGTGATCAACCTCCAGGGTGACTTGCCGACGCTCGACCCGCGTCTCGTCCGCACCTGCCGCGCCGCGCTCATCGGCGACGCGGGCATCGCCACCATCGCGGCCGAGATCACCCGCGCGGAGGAGCGCGACAATCCGAACGTGGTGAAGGTGGTGGGAACGCCGGTTGCGGGCGAGGACAGGATCCTGCGCGCGCTCTATTTCACCCGCGCCACCGCGCCTTATGGTGACGGCCCGCTTTACCATCATATCGGCGTTTACGCTTTTACGCGCCATGCGCTCGCCCGTTTCGTGGCCTTGCCGCCGTCGCCGCTTGAGCTGCGCGAGCGCCTGGAGCAGCTCCGCGCGCTGGAGGACGGCATGCGCATTCATGTCGGTCTCGTTGACACCGTTCCTCTCGGTGTCGATACTCCGGCCGACCTTGAGCGGGCGCGTGAGCTCCTGACATCCCGCTGATATCCGCCCGCAATCTCAAAGACCATGGCCAGACAGCGCTCCAATAAAATCGCCTTCCAGGGCGAGCCCGGCGCCAATTCACACTTGGCGTGCCGCGACGCCTATCCGGCCATGGAGCCGTTGCCGTGCCCGACCTTCGAGGATGCGCTCGCGGCGGCGAAGGGCGGCGAGGCGAAGCTCGCCATGATCCCGATCGAGAACTCGGTGGCGGGGCGCGTCGCCGATATCCATCATCTCCTCCCGGACTCCGGCCTTTACATCGTCGCCGAGCATTTCGAGCGCGTGCGGCATCAGCTGCTCACGCTTCCCGGCGTGAAGCTGAAGGACCTCAAATCCGTGCACAGCCACACCATGGCGCTCGGCCAGTGCCGCAAGATCATTCGCGAGCTGAAGCTGAAGCCGGTGTCGGAAGCCGATACGGCAGGCGCCGCGCGGACCTTGCGCGAATCCGGCGACAAGACGGCCGCCGTGATCGCGTCCGCGCTCGCGGCCGAGGTCTACGGCCTGGAGGTCGCGCGCGCCGACATCGAGGATGCCGAGCACAACACCACGCGCTTCGTGATCCTTGCCGACAAGCCTGGCGACGTGCCCTTCGGCGACGGGCCGGTGGTGACGAACTTCGTCTTCCGCGTGCGCAACGTGCCGGCCGCCCTCTATAAGGCGCTGGGCGGCTTCGCCACCAACGGCGTCAACATGACGAAGCTTGAGTCCTATCAGCTGGAAGGCTCGTTCAACGCGACCATGTTCTATGCCGATATCGAGGGCCATCCCGACGAGCGCCGTGTCAAGCTCGCCATGGAGGAACTCGGCTTCTTCACGAGCGAGGTGACGCTGCTCGGCACCTATCCCGCGAGCCGTTTCCGCGCCGATCTCAAGGCCGCCGCGGACTAGCCGACGCGGGTTGCCTTAGGGGCGGGACTCCCCGATATACTCCTCCGGGAGGTTGGCGGCAGGCGCGTGCCTCGCCAACCGGGTCAGATCCGGAAGGAAGCAGCCCTAACGAGCGTTTCGCGGGTTGCGTGTCCAGCCTCCCACCTCATTCTTTGCGGCATCGCCGTCACGCGGCCTAAACTGACGGCGTCGGCGACACGGCCAGGCAGGCTTCGATGGCTCGATCGGACAAGGACAAGTCGCCGGAAGGCGCAGCCGCCGGCACCGCGGAAGCGGGATCGAGCGCTGCTGGCGTGAGCTACGTCCCGCTCGCGCGGAAATACCGCCCGCAAGCCTTCCCCGAACTGATCGGCCAGGAGGCCATGGTGCAGACGCTCCGCAACGCGTTCGCATCCGGGCGCATCGCGCAAGCCTACATGCTGACCGGCGTGCGCGGCGTCGGCAAGACGACGACCGCGCGCCTCATCGCGCGCGCGCTGAACTACGCGCAGGACGGCGCCGAAACCGGCCCGACCCTCGATATGGAGAGCGAAGGCGTGCATTGCCGCGCGATCCTTGAAAGCCGCCATCTCGACGTCGTTGAGATGGACGCCGCCTCCCATACCGGCATCGACGACGTGCGCGACCTCATCGACAGCGCGCACTACAAGCCGAACACCGCGCGCTACAAGGTCTATATCGTCGACGAGGTGCACATGCTCTCCAAACAGGCCTTCAACGGCCTGCTCAAGACGCTGGAAGAGCCGCCGCCGCATGTGAAGTTCATCTTCGCCACGACCGAGGCGCG
>DASQLK010000244.1:0-8263 GCA_035630055.1 Methyloceanibacter sp.
GCGGGTGTGTTAGAGGGCGGACAAGGCGGAAATGGGCCACGCGGACCCAAGGGGTCAAGGCTTTAGCGGCGAGATGCCACGACCATGGTGAAGCAAGGCAAAGGCGCGGGCGGGATGGCGGGCGGCGGCGGCCGCAATCTCTCGGTGCGCGTCAAGACCGCGAAGGGCCGCAAGTCTGGTTCAACGCGCTGGCTGCAACGCCAGCTCAACGATCCTTATGTCGAGGAAGCCAAGCGCCAGGGCTATCGCTCGCGCGCGGCTTTCAAGCTCATCGAGATCGCTGACAAGCACCAGCTCCTGAAGCCGGGCATGACAGTCCTCGATCTCGGCGCGGCGCCCGGCGGCTGGAGCCAGATCGCCGCACAGCGTGTCGGCGCGGAGCAGGGGAAAGGCCGCGTCATCGCCGCCGACATCAGCGAGATGGAGCCCATTGCCGGAGTCGAAGTCTTGCATCTCGATGTCGATTCCGAGGAAGGGGCGGCGCGCTTACGCGAGATCCTCGGGGGTGCTCATGCCGATCTCGTTCTGTCCGACATGGCGGCGTCGGCGACCGGCCATAAGGGAACCGACCATATCCGCATCGTCGCTTTGGTGGAATCGGCGCTCGCGCTCGCGGCGGAGGTTTTGGCGCCGGGCGGCGCTTTCCTCGCCAAGGTGCTGCAGGGCGGCGGCGACAACGAGCTGATGGCCGCTCTGAAGCGCGACTTCGCCAAGGTCCGTCACGTCAAGCCGAAGGCAAGCCGCGCGGATTCGGCCGAGACCTATGTGCTCGCGACGGGCTTTCGCGGCGGCGCAGAGGAGCCCGCGAACACGTGATCCTCACGCTTTAGTGTGACGCAAGCCTCTCGCTTGGCAGCCGAAAGCCCTGTTAGTGTCGCGCCGAGCAATGCCAGGAGCGAACGGACATGAATCTCGAAGTCGTGAAGGAATATTACGGCAAGACCCTCAAATCCTCCGAGGATCTGAAGACCTCGGCATGCTGCGACGGCGGCGGCGTGCCGCTACACCTGCAGGAAGCGCTCGCCAACGTGCACCCGGAGGTCACGGCGAAATATTACGGCTGCGGCATCACGGTGCCGGCGGCGCTCACGGGCAAGCGGGTTCTCGATCTGGGCTCCGGCTCTGGCCGCGACGCCTATCTGATCTCCCAGCTCGTCGGCCCGGACGGCGAGGTGGTCGGCATCGACATGACCGACGAGCAGCTCGCCACCGCGCGCTCGCATGTCGACTGGCATATGCAGCGCTTCGGTTACGGCAATCCCAATGTCGAGTTTCGCCAGGGCTATATCGAGAAGCTGGGCGAGCTCGGGCTCGAGCCGCAAAGCTTCGATGTCGTCGTCTCCAATTGCGTCATCAATCTTTCCATCGATAAGCCCGCGGTGCTGCGCGGCGCTTACGATCTTCTCAAGCCCGGCGGCGAACTCTATTTCGCCGATGTATATTGCGACCGGCGGTTGCCCGACCATGTCCGCGCCGATCCGCTCCTGTATGGCGAGTGCCTCGGCGGCGCGCTTTATTGGAACGACTTTATCCCGATGGCGAAGCAGGCCGGGTTCCTCGATCCGCGTCTCGTCACGAGCCGGCCCATCGCCGTCGAGGACGATGCCATGCGGCAGAAGCTAGGACAGGCAGAGTTCTTCTCCGCGACCTACCGGCTCTTCAAGCTCGATGGCCTGGAAACGGCCTGTGAGGATTATGGGCAGGCGGTCATCTATAAAGGCGGGTTGGATGAGCAGCCGGAGGCTTTCGCGCTCGACGGCCATCACCTCATCGAGCGTGGCCGCGTGTTCCCCGTCTGCGGCAACACTTGGCGCATGCTCGCCGATACGCGCTTTGCGCCCTACTTCGATTTCATCGGGGATTTCTCGCGCCATTACGGCATCTTCCCGGGCTGCGGCACCGACATCCCGTTCGCGACAACCACCGAGGGCGAAGCTAAATCGGGTGGCGGCTGTTGCTGACGTGCGCATACCCATGCGTCATTCCGGCGTAAGCCGGAATCCAGGCACTGGGCGGAGGGGACTTCTGGATACCGGCTTTCGCCGGTATGACGAGAATGGGAGCAGGGGGGTAAATGCAATTCGACCTAACACGCCGTCTCGCGGCGGAGGCGCTCGGCACGCTCTTTCTCGTGATGGCTGTCGTCGGCTCCGGCATCATGGCGGAGAAGCTTGCCGGCGGTAACGAAGCGATTGCGCTTCTGTGCAACACGCTGCCGACCGGCGCCGTCCTCTTCGTCATCATCACAATCTTCGCGCCGGTCTCCGGTGCGCACTTCAACCCCGCCGTGTCGCTCGTCATGTCGGTCCGCGGGGCGCTCGACCGCAACACAGCTCTTCTTTATATGGCGGTGCAGATCGTGGGCGGCTGTCTCGGCGCGATCGCGGCGCATCTGATGTTTGGGCTCGACGCCTTGCAGATCTCGCAGACGGCCCGCACCGGGGTCGGGCAGTGGATCGGGGAGTTCATAGCCACCTTCGGCCTGATCGCCACGATCCTTGGCTGCATCAAGTTCGCGCCGGGCGCGGTGGCCACGGCGGTCGGGCTCTACATCACCTCGGCCTACTGGTTCACGTCGTCGACGTCGTTCGCGAACCCGGCCGTCAGCATCGCGCGCTCCATCAGCGACACCTTCGCCGGCATCGCGCCGCACGACGTGCCGATCTTTATCCTGGCTGAGCTGCTCGGCGCGCTCGCGGCATCCTATTTCTTCGCGTGGCTGTTCACCGCAGAGGGCGCGCCGCCAGGGAAAAGGAAGTCGTAGTCAGGTCCCCGCTACTGGGCGCCTGCCGACTCTCCGTCGTCCGCAACCTTGCGCACCTGGAAGTCGCTCACGGTGATGGTCGAGGGGCCGCCGTCGTCGTCATACGTCCCGAAATTGACGCCGACCAGGCTGCCGCCCTCTGGCGGCTTGCCCGTGAAGTCGCCGACCTTCTTGCCGTTGATGGTGATCGAGCCTTTGCTTCCTTTCACAACGACGCTGAGCTCGTTGGTGACTTTCGTGCCGACATTGATGGAGTCATGTTTGCGCAGCGGCACGGGTTTCAACAACTTGTTGTTTTGGAAGCGGTAGACCGAGTAGTTGCCGCTCGCGGGCAGAATGTCCACCTCGTAGACGTTTTTCGCGTCTACCCCCCAAATATCAACCGCGACGTACGTGCCCGCTTTTTCGGGTGTTTCGGTGGTAAAGGTCACGCACACCTCGTAGTCGTCATAAAGCGAGGACTGATTGAGCAGGAAGCGGCTGTCGTTGGGCTTTAGCTTGTAGGTCAGCCCATTGGGGCCGTTCGTGCGGGATTCATCGGCTTCCGAGAACCCCCAGGCAGGGTCCAAAGTGGCGAATTTCTCCTCGAAAAGCAGCTCGCCGGAACCGCAAGCCATTGCCCCGCTCGTGGCCAAGAGAAAGCCAGCTGCCGCTAAGGACAGACTTGAAATAGACAGACTGAAGCGCATCGTCACACACCCCCAAATCGCCTGCCGCTCTATTTGCAACTATCCCACGAGCGGGGCATGGCCAGCAATGGTCTCGTGAGCCACCCCGTGGACCGGCAGCAGCCGCGTCCCAAGCGCGGGCGCTGCTTTGCAATGGGCCTTCAAGCTGCTAAAGGAAGCCGCCAACCGGTGGTTCCCGACTGCACCCGCAAATCGTGCGAGGCCGCCGCGCTGATGAGGTTGGCCAATGCCCGAAGGGCAATCCCACAATAGCAAGGCGCGTCTCGCCCAGGGCGACATCGCGCTCACGTTCGATGACGTCTTGATCCGCCCGGCCGCGTCCAACGTCCTGCCTAACGAGGTGGACATCAGTTCGCGGATCACCCGAACCATCAGCCTCAATATCCCGGTGATCTCCTCGGCCATGGACACCGTCACCGAAGCGGCCCTCGCCATCGCCATGGCCCAAGCCGGCGGCATCGGCGTGCTCCACCGCAACATGACCCCAGATGCGCAAGCGGCCGAGGTGGCGCAGGTCAAGAAGTTCGAATCTGGCATGGTCGTCAACCCGGTGACCATCCATCCCGAGGCGACGCTCGCCGATGCGCTCGGCCTCATGGCCCAGCACCGGATCTCGGGGATTCCCGTGGTCGAGAGTCCGCGGAATGGCGCGCGTGACGGCAGGCTTGTCGGCATCCTCACCAACCGCGATGTGCGCTTCGCCACCAACCCCACCCAGCGCGTGGCTGAGCTGATGACGAAGGAAGATCTCGTCACCGTCACGGAGAGCGTCGGTATGGAGGAGGCCAAGCGCCTCTTGCATCACCATCGCATCGAAAAGCTGATCGTGGTGGACGACGCCTTTCGCTGCATCGGCCTCATCACGGTGAAGGATATCGAGAAGGCCAAGGCGCATCCTAGCGCTTGCAAGGACGAGCAGGGGCGCCTTCGCGTCGCCGCGGCGACCAGCGTCGGCGATGACGGTTTCGCGCGGGCCGAGGCGCTGATTGACGCCGGCGCCGACCTCATCGTCGTGGATACGGCGCACGGTCAGTCCATGCTCGTGCTCGACGCTGTGCGCCGCATCAAGCGGCACTCCAACGCGGTGCAGGTGATCGCCGGAAACGTCGCGACCGGGGACGGGACGCGCGCGCTGATCGATGCCGGTGCAGACGCGATCAAGGTCGGCATCGGTCCTGGATCGATCTGCACAACGCGGATCGTGGCAGGCGTCGGCGTGCCGCAGCTTACTGCGCTGCTCGAAGCTGCCGAGGTCGCGCAAAAGCACAACGTTCCGATCATCTCCGACGGCGGCATCAAATATTCCGGGGACATGGCGAAGGCGCTCGCCGCCGGCGCCGACTGCGTGATGATCGGCTCGCTGCTCGCCGGCACCGACGAGAGCCCGGGCGAGGTCTATCTGTATCAGGGTCGCTCCTACAAAGCCTATCGCGGCATGGGCTCGATCGGTGCGATGGCGCGCGGCTCGGCGGACCGGTATTTTCAGCAGGACATCAAGGATGCGCTGAAGCTCGTGCCGGAAGGCATTGAAGGGCAAGTGCCGTATAAGGGCCCGGCGAGCAGCGTGCTGCACCAGCTGATCGGCGGCTTGCGCGCATCGATGGGCTATACCGGCGCGCGGACCCTGACGGAGTTCCATGAGCGCGCCGAGTTCGTCCGCATCACGAATGCAAGCTTGCGCGAAAGCCACGTGCACACCGTGACTATCACGCGCGAATCCCCGAACTATCCCCGCGAAGGCTAGCGCGGAAGCGCTCTACTTTACGCCCAGCGCGCGGATCTGGTCGAGGATGGTCGGCTCAAGCCGGACTGCCATCTTGATATCTGCGCTGCCGTCGGTGGGTTTGCCCTTGCGGCTCTTGACGACGCCGCGCCCGACCAGCGCGAACGGGTCGTTCTGCTGGAGCTCCAGCGCCTTGTCGAAATCGGTGGCGGCCTTGTCCAGGTCGTTATCGAGAACGTAGACCCAGCCGCGGCTGATATAGCCCTTGGCCGATTTCGGATCGTCGCGTTTGATGGACTCCGAGAAGTCGGCCGCGGCGAGATCGAATTCCTTGCGCTGGCGGTACACGTCGCCCCGGCGGCTATAGCTCTCGCTCGAGTCCGGATCGCGTTTTACTTTTTCGTTCATGTCGGCCAGGGCAAGATCGAGGTCGCCTTTGCCGGCATAGACGAGGCCGCGCAGCAGATAAAAATCGCCGTGCGACGGATCGAGCTTGATGGCGGTGTCGAGGTCGCTGATTGCCTTGTCGTAGTCTTTCTTGGCGTTGAGAGCCGCGGCGCGCATGAAATGGGCGTTGGCCGACTGGGGGTCGACCTTGATGGCGGCGTCCATCTCCGTCATCGCATTGTCGACTTGACCGACGGCCGAGAACGCCATGGCCCGGACGCTGTGCGCGATCACGAGCTGCTTCTTATCGTTTGAGCCGGAAGCGATGAACTCCTCGCAAGACTCCAGCACTTCCTTCACGGTGCCCTCGCCGGTGAAGCAAGGCGCCTTCTTTTCCTGCGATGCCTGCTTCTCTTCGGCGGCATCCTGCGCCGCGGTTGCGGCCGGAGGCGCACCCAGCATGAGGATGGCGGCGAGCGCCGCGGATTGCAGCGAGAGCAGGGAATTGAGAGCGCGCGTGCGCATGAAAACCTCCTTGGAAACCTGAGACTTTTGCTTTTGCAGCAGGTTTAGAGGGGCGGAGGACAAGGCGTCAATTGAACTTCTGTCCATGTTCGAACGGGATGATTCGGCGGTTAACCGCCGTCACCGCTGACGTTTGTTGCCGAGACCAGCCCTGGAGACACAAGGCTTTGCGCCACTTTCCGATACGCGTCCCGGCCCTTGCGGTTGCCGCTCAACATCGCGGCCCGCAAGGCCTATAAGGCGGCAGGCTGCCCGCGCCACGGGCGGCACCTTCCAGGAATCGGAGACCCCCCATGTCGCTGCAGACAATCCTCATGCCGATGTTCGCGCAGGTCGCGCTCACCTTCGGGCTCCTTTTCTGGATGGCTTATCTGCGGATCGGCGCCTTGCGGGCCGGTCTGACCGCGCCGCAGGCGATTGCGCTGCGTGAGCCGAACTGGCCGCCGCGCGCGACCCAGATCGCCAATGCGTTTCATAACCAGCTCGAAACGCCGCTCCTCTTCTACGCCTTGATTTTGATCTCCCTCCAAACGGAGACGGCAGACTCTATCCTCCTCATCCTCAGCTGGCTTTTCGTCATCACGCGCTTTGCGCATGCCTATGTGCATGTCGGCAGCAACCGCGTCGACCGCCGCGGCGCGCTCTTCATCGTGGGCGCCATCGCGCTCGCGCTGATGTGGATCATCGTCTTTGCGCGCATCATGCTGCAGCCTTCCGGCCTATGACCCCAGGGGGACGTGCCAGCGCGGCTATCGAGATCCTTGCCGACATCGATGCACACCATCGGCCCGCGTCGGAGGCGCTCAAGGGTTGGGGCGTGGCGCATCGTTTCGCTGGGTCCGGAGACCGCGCGGCGATCGGCAATCTCGTTTTCGACGCACTGCGCAACCGTGCATCGGCAGCTCATGCGATGGGGGACGATGGTCCACGCGCCGTCGTCTTGCGCACCCTCGTCACGCGTTGGGGCATGACGCCAGAGGAGGTGGTGGCGCTCGCCAACGGCGAGGGGCATGCACCTGCGCCGCTGTCAGACGCTGAGATGACCGGCCTCAACGCTGAGCTTCCTTCCGACGTGCCGCCCCATATTCGCGGCGACTATCCCGAATGGCTGGTGCCTGAGTTCGATCGTGCATTCGGGGCGCGCGCGGGTGCGGAAGGGGCGGCGCTCTCGATGCGCGCGCCGGTCGATCTTCGCGTCAATACGATCAAGGCCGATCGCGACAAGGTGCTGAAGGCGTTACGGCGCTTCGAGGCGCAGCCGACGCCGCACGCGCCGCTCGGCGTGCGCATCGCGCAGCGCAAGGGGCCTGCGCGCAGTCCCCATGTCGAGGCGGAGCCTGCTCACGGCAAGGGCTGGTTCGAGGTGCAGGACGAGGCCTCGCAGATCGCGGTCATGCTTGCCGGCGCCCAACCGCGGCAACAGGTGCTCGATCTTTGCGCCGGTTCGGGCGGCAAGACGCTCGCGCTGGCGGCGGCGATGCAGAACACCGGCCAGCTCTATGCCTACGATTCCGACCGCATGCGCCTGCGTCCAATCTTCGAGCGGCTGAAGCGTGCCGGCGTGCGCAACGCGCAGGTGCTCCCCGCCGCCGAGCCGGAAGGCCTCGCCGAGCTTGCCGGCAAGATGGATCTCGTGCTTGTCGATGCGCCTTGCACCGGCTCGGGCGTGTGGCGGCGGCGGCCCGACGCGAAATGGCGGCTGAAGCCGGAGATGCTCGCGGCGCGTGTCGAGGAGCAGGCGGTCGTGCTGGAGCAGGCCGCGCCGCTCGTAAAGCCCGGCGGCCGGCTCGTCTATGCCACTTGCTCCATCCTTCCGGCCGAGAACCGCGACCAGATCGACCGCTTCCTCGCGGCGCATCCTGAGTTCACCCTCGTGCCCTGGCGTCCGCTCTGGGAAGCGGCAATGCCGGGCGCCGCACCCGCCTCAGCCGATGGCTCCGAGGAGACTTTGCTGCTGACGCCGCTCAGCCACGGCACCGACGGTTTCTTCGTCGCTGTCCTCGCTCGGTCAGGTTGATTTTGGTAGATTGAAATCTGAGGTCGATGCTGCTCGCTCCCTCCACCTGAAAGGGGGAGGGCCGGGGTGGGGGTTCCATGCCGGTTGCTTCATCCCGGTTCAGCCGTACGCGAGGAATGACGGCGCGTGCCCGTGATCACCGCCGACGCATGTCTCCG
>DASQLK010000245.1:0-6095 GCA_035630055.1 Methyloceanibacter sp.
GATCTTCTGTTTTACCGCGCGGACGCGCCGGAGGGCCTGGTGGCGCCGGAGGGCCTGGTGGCGCAGCAGTCGCTCTATTGGGACCCGGTGCTCGCCTGGGCGCGGGACGACCTTGGCGCGCCCTTCGTGCTGGGCGAGGGGGTCATGCCCGTGGCGCAGCCGCAAGCCTCGCTCAACCGGGTGCGGGACCGCTTGGCCGGCTTCGATGCCTTCGGCCTCAGCGCGCTTCACGTCATGACGGCGCTTTCAGGCTCGGCGCTGCTCGCCCTTGCGGTGGCGCTTGGCCGCCTCACGCCGGAAGAGGCGTGGCGGGCAGGCCATGTCGACGAGGACTGGCAGATCAGCCAATGGGGCGAGGATTCCGAGGCCGCCGCCCGCCGCGAGGAGCGCTGGCGCGATTTCGCCGCCGCCGCCCGCATGCTCGATCTGCACAAGGGCTAAGCCTCCGCGCCTTACGGTTATCGGGCCTGCACGCTCCATAAATCCCGGCATTTGCGCCGGGTAAGCCCCATGCTATTCACGGTCAGCATCGCGTCACAATGCTGGGGTGGGGAGCGGCATGAAGGAAGTCCTCGAAGAGCTTGAAATGCGCCGGGACAAGGCGCGCGGCGGCGGTGGACCAAAGCGCATCGAGGCCCAGCACAAGCGCGGCAAGCTCACCGCTAGGGAGCGGGTCGAGCTCCTCCTCGACGAGGGTTCGTTCGAGGAGTTCGACATGTATGTCGAGCACCGCTGCATCGATTTCGGCATGGAGCAGGCGAAAATCCCCGGCGACGGCGTCGTCACCGGCTGGGGCACGATCAACGGCCGCGTCACCTATGTCTTCGCCAAGGATTTTACCGTGTTTGGCGGGTCGCTGTCGGAAGCGCATGCCGACAAGATGATCAAGATCCAGGACATGGCGCTCCGCAGTCGGGCGCCGATCATCGGCCTCTTCGACGCGGGCGGCGCGCGCATCCAGGAAGGTGTCGCCGCGCTCGGCGGTTATGGCGAGGTCTTCACCCGCAACGTGCTCGCGTCCGGCGTCATCCCGCAGATCTCCGTCATCATGGGACCATGCGCCGGCGGCGACGTCTACTCGCCCGCCATGACCGACTTCATCTTCATGGTCAAAGACACGTCATACATGTTCGTGACGGGGCCCGACGTCGTGAAGACCGTCACCAAGGAGGAGGTGACGGCAGAGGAACTCGGCGGCGCCATCGTGCACACCACCAAGTCCTCGATCGCCGACGGCGCTTACGACAACGACGTGGAGGCGCTGCTGCAGATGCGCCGCCTCATGGATTTCCTGCCGGCCTCCAATCTCTCCGGCGTGCCGGAGCTGCCGACCAAGGACCCTTGGGACCGGCTGGAGCATTCGCTCGACACGCTGATCCCGGACAACCCGAACAAGCCTTACGACATTAAAGAGCTCATCCACAAGGTTGTGGACGAGGGCGACTTCTTCGAGGTGCAGGAGACCTTCGCGCGCAACATCGTGATCGGCTTCGCGCGCATCGAGGGCCGCACCATCGGCGTCGTCGCCAACCAGCCCATGGTGCTCGCCGGCGTGCTCGATAGCGATGCCTCGCGCAAGGCCGCGCGCTTCGTGCGCTTCTGCGACTGCTTCAATATTCCGCTCATCACCTTTGTCGATGTGCCGGGCTTCCTGCCGGGCACCGACCAGGAATATGGCGGCCTCATCAAGCACGGCGCGAAGCTGCTGTTTGCCTTCACCGAGGCCACGGTGCCGAAGGTCACCGTCATCACGCGCAAGGCCTATGGCGGCGCTTACGACGTCATGTCGTCAAAGCATATCCGCGGCGACGTCAACTATGCGTGGCCGACGGCCGAGATCGCGGTGATGGGCGCCAAGGGCGCGGTCGAGATCCTCTACCGCTCCGAGCTCGGCGATCCCGCCAAGATCAAGGACCGCATCGACCAATATCAGAAGCGCTTCGCCAATCCCTTCGTCGCGGCGGAGCGGGGCTATATCGACGAGGTCATCATGCCGCATTCGACGCGCAAGCGCATCGCGCGCGCGCTGCAGATGCTGCGCAACAAGCATGTCGAGAACCCCTGGAAAAAGCACGACAATATTCCGCTCTAGGGGCCGCCGCGCGGTCATGGCATGATGCGGGCCGCGGCGGTGCAAAGGTGAAATTGGGTTTCAGTCAACAGTCAGTGATGAAGGAAAGACGCGCCATGCAGCGCATGCAAGCAACAGTCGGCATCGTTTCGCTTTTGGGGGCTGCCCTCGTCGCAGGTCCCGCCTTGGCGGTGACCGCCTTTTCCCCGACCGGCCATCTCAATGTGCGGAGCGGGCCCGGCTTCCAGTTCCCCGTCGTCAGCCAGATCAAGGCCAACGTTCCGGCCACGATCACCGGATGCGTGTCCGATTATTCCTGGTGCGGCATTGCGCTTCCGGACGGGACGACCGGCTGGGCTTCGGGGCCGTATCTCGTCACCAAGGCCGCGGGCACGCCGAAGAATCTCCAGGTGGCCGGCGCCTCGCTCAACATTCCCGTCATCGTGCCCGTCAACACCGGCTCCAACGTCGTCGCCACGCCGCCGGTCGGCGCCATGGTCGGCGTTCCGACCACCGTCGGCATTGTACAGCCGATCGCGCCGCCCGCCGAAGTCATCACCTATGTGACGCGGCAGAGGGTGGCGCCGGTGATCGTCAATGGCGAGGTGATGGTCGGCGCGGCGCTGCCTCCGGCAGCACCCGTCTATGACATCCCGACCTCGACCTACGACTATTCCTACATCAACGGGCAGAGGGTGCTGATCGAGCCCACCAAGAGGAAGATCGTCTACGTTATTCGGTAGGGGAACGTGCGAGCCCCAATCGTCATGCCCGGACTCGTTCCGGGCATCCAATCGGGCCTAACGGCAAATCTCTTCGTAGAGGTCCGCCCAAGTTGGGTTCGGAGACCTCTAGCTGGTCATTTGCATTTTGTGTTGCTCGTCGCTGACATGCTCCATCCAAGTCACAACTTCGCCGTTCAGCGACTCCTGGATCGCGATATGCGTCATTGGGGTGGCGGGTGATGCCCCGTGCCAATGCTTCTCGCCGGGCGGAAACCATACGACATCGCCGGGACGGATTTCCTGCACGGGTCCACCCCATTGCTGCGCCCAGCCCAAGCCGGAGGTCACGATCAATGTCTGGCCGAGCGGATGCGCATGCCATGCCGTGCGAGCACCCGGCTCGAACGTGACGGTGGCGCCCTGAACGCGTGCTGGTGCGGGCGCCTGGAACGGTGCATCGATCCGCACTGCACCGGTGAACCATTCCGCCGGCCCTTTTGCAGATGGGACGGCGCCGCTTCTGCTGATGTCCATGAT
The DNA here is from genome assembly GCA_035630055.1 of Methyloceanibacter sp. GTDB lineage: Bacteria > Pseudomonadota > Alphaproteobacteria > Rhizobiales > Methyloligellaceae > Methyloceanibacter. Next base: position 3,334 of record DASQLK010000245.1, read on the forward strand.
TACGGTTCGTTTCCGCCAATGGGTGAAGGGAAGCCGCTCGGCCTCGTCGTTCAACTCGTGAGGCCCGTTGAGGTTCAGGCCCTCAAAGGATTGATGAAGGGAGAAGTCTTATCCTTGCGTCTATCTTTTAGAAATCCCGCTTTCGGCGAAGTTTGACCAATCCTTATCCCCACCCTTCGCGCCTGCATTACACTCCACCCATCCCTCGTCCGTGAGGACGCGAGCTGCAGACCGTCTGCTCTCGGGGCGGGGGGTGCGGTGCCTGAGGTGCGCGCGCACGCTGCGGAAGGGACGCCCGGAGGCAGGCCGCGCGCCGGATAACGGACCAGCCTCAGGGGTCCTAACTCGCGGCCGCCTGGGCTGGAATGTCCAGGTCAAATCCGGCGAAGCGCGAAAGCGCGGGAACGGAAACAGCGGTAAGGCGTCGCGGCATGGGCATTAAAATAACGCCGCATAAGCGGGGCGCCGAGAGGCTGCCCTTGTCTCGAGAAGGATTGCGGCCGCTCGGTGCCCCGCAGGTCCTCGCTCTTTGACATGCCTTCGCGCGCGATCCGGCGCGGCGAAGTGATGAATCGCGCTCAAGCGGCGAAGCGGTAGCGCAATGAAAGAATCACGCGCTCAAGCAGCGAAGCGGTGCGCAATGAAAGAATCACGCGCTCAAGCAGCGAAGCAGTAAGCGCATTGTAGAATCCTGCGCTCGCTCCAAGCTCGTCATACCGGCGAAAGCCGGTATCCAGAAAGGCGCGCGGGGTTTCTCGCTGGATTCCGGCTTGCGCCGGAATGACGCGTCGGGAAGCGTAGCTGTCATCCTGAGGTGGCCGCGCGGCACGCGCGGCCCTCGAAGGGTGCGACCATTCTCCGTATTTTTCATCCTTCGAGGTGCCCCCGAATCAAGTTCGGGGCGCACCTCAGGATGACGCGTGCTACGACCGGCTAGCGCTTCTTGCGCATCGTGTAGCGCGGCGTCTCAGGCTGCTGCTTGCAGTAGAGCGCCTTCATGGTCCCCGGCTCGGCGATGCATTTGCCGTTGTGCATCACCTGCGGATTGTAAATGCCGGCGGCCGACATCGGCCCCATGGCCAAGATCATCGCAATGACAGTCATCCGAATCTCCCCCTTGGTTGCTCGTCAGGCTGTTGTGACCCTACCATTCCGGCTGCCGACGGCTCCAGCGTCCGCTGGGTTTGCCGCCCCGCCGTTCCACCGTTGTGCACAACTTGAACGAGGATACCCCATGACCTTGCGCACCCATTTATTTCTCGCCGCGGCCTTCCTTTCAGCCACACCGGCACTTGCGGAGACTCCGGTCGCCACCGCCACGTTCCAATGCGCGGACGCCAAGAGCATCGATGCAACGTTCTATGCAGACAAAGTCGACCTGAAGCTCAGCGACGGCCGGTCCATGTCGGTGCCGCAAGCGATGTCGGCGTCGGGCGCGCGCTACGCAAACACCGACGAGACCTTCGTATTCTGGAACAAGGGCGACACCGCCTTCGTCACCGAAAGCAAGGACGAGACGCAGACTTACGCGGATTGCGTCGCCGCGAAGTAGAGCGCTAGCGCGGGCAGCCGCTGTCCTCGGGCGCGCTGGCGGGCTCGTTCGCCAGGCGCTCGAAGACGCCGCGGATCTCATCCATCGACGCGCGATCGATCGCGCCGGCGGCGATCTCTTCCGGCGTCCACATCCAGCTCTTCGCCGGATCGTGACGCATGGACCATTCCGGAAAGAGCCGCTTGTCGATATCGCCGGACCAGAGATTGACCACGTCGATATGGCGGTCGTCCTGAAGGATGCGGCCGAAGGCGGCGGTGACGACGTCGCGCTTGCCCTCCAGCAGTTGGAGGAAGAGGTCTTCGCGGCAGATGAGGGCGCCGGTGATGCCGTCGCGGGTGTTGTTCGCCCGCGCCTTGGCGAGGATGCCGGCAAGCACCAGGTCATCGTAGCCGAACGGGTGCGAAGCGTAGATCAGCTGCATCTCTCGCAAAGGCGCACCCCCTGACTTGCTCTTGGCCAGCAGGGCCGCGATGCTAGCACGGTTGGAGCTTACGCCGCTAAGGCGCACCCCGCGGGCCGAAGGGGGTGGGCCCACTACGTCCCCAGGGCGCCTCAGCTTCGTCTTCCCTCTTGCATTTGAGCCAATTCGCTTTTCCAAGGGCGGCGGGGAAATTTCCCCTGATTCGGCAACTTCGTGGCATCGGTGGCGTTTTTATAGGCATTGTTTCTCACACACAGATTTGATGCAGGAGAAAAAAGCATGAAGACGATTTCGATAGCGATTGCCGCCGCAACCCTGCTGCTCGCAGGATCCGCGGCCTATGCCGACAGCGCCGCTGCGCTGAAGGCTCTCGATCCCGACAATGACGGCACGATCGATCTGAAGGAAGCCGAGGCGGGCGCCGCCAAGGTGTTCAAGGCGATCAACCCGGATGGCGACACGACGCTGGAAGCGGACGAGCTGGAAGGTCGCGTCGATGCTGCCGGCCTCAAAGCGGCCGATCCGGATGACGACGCTTCCCTCGACGAGAAAGAGTACATGGCGCTCGTCAAGAAGCAGTTTGAGGCCGCCAATCCGGACAATGACGGCACGGTGGACCTGAAAGAGCTTGAGTCTCCCGAGGGTCAGAAGCTGATGAAGCTGATCTACGAATAGAGAAGCCGCGCGGTAAGCGCGACGCGTGCGAGGGCGGTATCCGTTAAGCGGGTGCCGCCCTTGGCGGTTCCGGGCGGATCTCGTCGCGGGCCTCGCGTGCGGCAAGCTGCG
>DASQLK010000246.1:0-3010 GCA_035630055.1 Methyloceanibacter sp.
CGTAGAGCCGCTTCTCGTCCAGCCGTCGAAACGTCTCCGCCAAACGCATCGTCTCCTTGCCGCCAATGCCGAGCCCGCGCAGGAGCTTCTTCGTCAGTTCGAGCGCGGAGAGGAAAGTCTCGCGCTCGATGATCGTCACGCCGAGGTCCATCAGCCTGTGTACATGGGTCCGATCGCGGGCGCGCGCGTAGATCGGCAAGTCCGGGAAATTCTGCCGCACGATCTCGGCGATGCGCAGCGAATGCTCCACGTCGTCGATCGCGAGCACGAAGGCGCGCGCCTTGTCCGCGCCGGCCGCGCGGAGAATGTCGATCCGTCCCGCATCGCCGTAATAGATCTGCGCGCCGAAGCGCCGCACGAAATCGACTTGCTCGACATTACTGTCGAGCGCGGTGAAGGGAATCTGTCGCGCGCGCAGCACGCGCGCCACGATCTGCCCGAAGCGCCCGAAGCCCGCGAGAATGACATGGCCGTCGCCCTCCGGCGGGATTTCGTAATCCGGCGCCTCTGTCTTGGCGCGCCGCCGCAAGACTTCGTCGGCAACAAGCAGAAGCGGCGTCGACGCCATGGACAGCGTCACGGCGAGGGTCAGGAGACTGGCGAGCGGCGCACCGAGAACGCCAGCGCCAACGCCCGCCGTGAACAGCACAAAGGCGAATTCGCCGCCCTGACTGAGCACCAAGCCGAGGCGCAACGCCGGCGCGTGGGTTAACCCCCACCAGCGGCCGAGCGTGTACAGCACTGCCGTCTTCAGGGCCACAAGTCCAACCACAATCGCAAACAGTTCGGCGGGCCGCGCGACAACGACCGTGAGATCGATGGACATGCCAACGGCAAGGAAGAACAACCCCAGCAGCAGGCCCTCGAAGGGCGCGATGTCCGCTTCGATCTGATGCCGATATTCGGAATCGGCGAGCAGCGCGCCCGCGATGAAGGTGCCGAGCGCGGGCGATAGTCCGACCGACTGCATGACAAGCGCGAAGCCGGCCACCGTCAGGAGCGCGCTCGCGGTCGTGGCTTCGCGCACGCCCGTCGCCGCCACCAAGCGGTAGAGGGGCGTAAGCAGGAAGCGCCCGGCGAGGACGAGCGCCACGATCGTCGCGAGCGCAACACCCGCCGCGGTGAAGTCCATCGCCGGCTCTTCGGCGCGGCCGAGCGCAAACAGCGGAACGAGCGCGATCAGCGGGATTGCGGCGAGATCCTGAAACAGCAAGACGGAGAAAGCCAGCCGTCCATGCCGCGTGTTGATCTCGCCCTTCTCATCCAGGATCTGCAGCGCGAACGCCGTTGATGACAGGGCAAGCGCCAGGCCGATGAACAAGGCTTGGCTCATGGCAAGGCCGAGGACGAACGATATTGCCGCGAGCAGCAGCCCGGTCGCGATCAGCTGCCCTGCGCCGAGCCCGAAGATTGCGGTTCGCATCGACCAGAGCCGCACCGGCCTGAGCTCCAGCCCGATCACGAACAGCAGCATGACGACGCCAAACTCGCCGAAATGCAGGAGCTTGCCGACGTCGTCCAGGGCATAGAGCGGCCCGAGCACGTAAGGCCCGATCAGCACGCCAGCGATGAGATAGCCGAGCACCGAGCCGACACCGAGCACCCGGCCGAGCGGAGCCGCAATGACCGCTGCGCCGAGGAACACGACCACCTGAATGAGCTGCGCGGTGTCCATAGCGGCTCGCCGAAACCTTCCCTGTCGCCTATTCTGCCAGCCAAGCGACCTTACCAAGCCATCTGGCTCGCGCAGGCCGAATCGCGCGACGTAGCCTTCGCTTTAGGTTCAAAGTGGGGCCGCGAAACGCCCCTGCGTCAAGCCGCGCCATAGGAGATAAGAGCTAAAGTGCCGCGAAATGCAGGTTGAATCTCCCACGCCGCGCCCGACCTTTGCCGAGGCCACCCAAGTCTGGGCCCAAATTGGCGTGCTCTCGTTTGGCGGTCCCGCGGGGCAGATCGCCCTGATGCACCGTATGCTCGTCGACGAGCGGCGCTGGATCAGCGACGAGCGGTTCCTCCACGCTCTCAATTTCTGCATGCTGCTGCCGGGGCCGGAAGCCATGCAACTCGCGACCTATGTCGGGTGGCGCTTGCACGGAACCCTGGGCGGCCTCATCGCCGGGCTCTTGTTCGTGTTGCCCGGCGCCTGCGTGATCCTCGCGCTAAGCATCGCCTACACTATCTACGGTGATATGCCGCTCGTCGAAGCGGCCTTCGTTGGCATCAAGGCTGCGGTCCTCGTCATCGTGATCGAAGCGGTGCTGAGGGTCGCGCGCCGCGCGCTCAAGCAGCCATATCATTGGCTGATCGCGGCGGCGGCGTTCGTTGCCATCTTTTTCTTTGACGCGCCCTTCCCTCTCATCATCGCTGTCGCTGCTTCGGTTGGGTACTTCCTCTCCCCGTCGCACCCACAACACGCTCCCCTGCCCCACGCGCCCATCCCTCTGTCGCGCACGCTCGCGACGGCAGCCCTCTGGCTCGCGATCTGGATCATCCCGCTTGCCATTGTCGCCGCATGGTTTGGTCCCGCCCATACGCTCGCCGATATCGCGCTCTTCTTTTCCAAGCTTGCCGTCGTGACTTTCGGCGGCGCCTACGCGGTGCTCGCCTACATGGCGCAGCAAGCGGTCGAGACCTATGGCTGGCTCGACGCGCGCGAGATGCTCGACGGCCTTGGTCTCGCCGAGACGACGCCGGGCCCGCTCATTCTCGTCACCGAGTTCGTGGGATTCCTCGCGGCCTATCGGCACGCGGGCACGCCGCAGCTTGCCTTCGGCATCCTCGGCGCCGCGGTCACGCTATGGGCGACGTTCGCGCCCTGCTTCCTTTGGATCTTTACCGGCGCACCTTATTTAGACCGCCTGAGCGCCAACGCGAAGCTCTCCGGCGCGCTCGCAGGCGTCACCGCGGCGGTTGTCGGCGTGATATTGAACTTGAGTGTCTGGTTCGCACTGCACGCGCTTTTTGCAAGGGTCGAGCCGGTCTGGCATGGGCCAATACGCCTCTGGACGCC
>DASQLK010000247.1:0-4921 GCA_035630055.1 Methyloceanibacter sp.
ATTGTTCGGTGCTGTCCGTCAGGTCAAAGATCAGCCGCTGCGATACATCTGGCTTGGGTCGAAATTGAGGATCATGTCGCGCCAGAGTGCGTATTTCTCCGCCGGTAAGGTGTACGGCTGGCACTGGTAGACGGCGCGGACGGCGCTGTCCGCGGCGGCCTGGAAGAAAGCGGACGCCCCGCTGTTGGTGATGCTGGGATAGCCGATCAGCGTGCCATCCTCGTTCAGCTGCAGGCGCAGTTTCACCACGATCGCATCGGCGCCGAGACCGCCCGGCGGCGGGTTCCAGCACTGGGCAATGCGCGCCCGAAGCGCATCCATCTCGTTCACCGACATGCTCGTCTGCGTCCCGTTCGATTGACCCCGGACGGGGGTATCCGGCGCATCGTCGCGAATCTCGTTCGGCGTCGGTTCCTCGGCGGCGTCGGGGATTTTGTTCAGAAGCGCGGCGATCCGGTCGGCGTTGAAGTCGCGCTCCTTCTTCGGTGGCGCAGGCTTCTTCGGCGCCTCGGCCTTTTTCTTCGGCTCGGGCTTTTTAGGCTCCGGCTTCTTCTCAGGCAGCGGCGCCTTGGCGACTTTTTCCGGCTCAGCCTTCTTCGGCGCCTCGGCGGGCTTCGGCTCGGGCTTAGGCTCCGGCTTCTTCTCCGGCAGCGCCTCGGTCTGTTCCGGCTCTTCGGATTTTTCCGCCTTCTCCTTGACGGCGACCGGCTTCTTTTCCTTCGGCTTTGTCACGAGCGGCGCCTCATCCTTGGCGTCGACCATGCCGGCCTTGATCTTGGTGATCTCGGCAGGCGTGGCGAGATCGACCGGAATCTGTTGGATCGGCTGCGAATCGAGCTTCGCTGTCGGAAAGGCGGCGACCACCCAGAGCAGCAGGGCGCCGTGCAGAGCCGCAGAGATGAAAGCGCTTCTGCGCATGGTCTTAAAGCTTCGAGCTTCCCTCGTTACCCGGTTCGACCTGGTCGACCTGGTCGGTGACAAGCGTGACCGGCAATCCGGCTTCCTTAATGCGCGCGAGCACTTTCACGACATTGCCGTAGGCCGTGCGGTTGTCGCCCCGGACCCAGACCCGGTCTCCGCTGCCGGTCTCCCGTATAGCCGTGAGTTTTGGCACAAGTTCGTCAAAGCTGATGGCCGTGTCCTGCAGGAAGATCTTGCCGTCCGGGTCGACACTGATGTTGAGGGGCTCTTTTTCTGCGTTGATCGGCCCGGCCTCGGTCTTGGGCAGCTCGATCTTCGGCAGGTCCGCCTTGGCGGCTTCCACCTCCACGCCCACGGTAAGGAGCGGCGCCGCCACCATGAAGATGATGAGGAGAACGAGCATGACGTCCACGAACGGAGTGACGTTGATCTCGCTCATCGGAGGCGCCGCGCGACGCTTCCCGCGCCGGCCGCCGCCACCTCCGCCCTGCTGGATCGATGCACCCATCCGATTCGCTCCTTAGGCCGTCGTCTTGTCGATCTGCCGCGACAGGATCGCGGAGAACTCGTCGGCAAAGCCGTCGAGGCGCGCCTCTTGCCTTGCGACTTCGGCATTGAATTTATTGTAGAAAATAACCGCCGGAATGGCCGCAAGCAGACCGAGCGCGGTGGCGAACAAAGCCTCCGCGATGCCCGGAGCGACGACGGCAAGGCTCGTGTTCTTGCTGACGGCGATCGCCTGGAAGCTCGTCATGATGCCCCATACCGTGCCGAAGAGGCCAATGAAGGGCGCCGTTGAGCCGACGGTGGCAAGGAAGGTGAGCCGCCGCGACAGGCGCTCGACCTCACGGTTGACGGTGACGTCCATCACCTTCTCCACCCGGAGCTGCACGCCGGGAGATGGCTTTGGACTTCGCTCGATGCTGCGCTTCCATTCCCGCATGGCGGCGACGAATAAGGCGGCCATCGATGTGTTCCGGCCTTGCGCGAGAGCCTGATAAAGCTCCTCAAGCGACTGCCCGGACCAGAAAACCTGCTCGAAATTGTCCGTCTCCTTGCGCGTCCGTGCAAAGAGGAAGAACTTCTCCAAGATGATCGCCCAGCTCCAGATCGACGCCAGCACAAGCCCAATAATGACGAGCTTGACGACGATATGGGCGTGCCTGAACAGCTCGAAGATCGAAAGGTCTACCGCGACATCCGGCGGATTCATGACGGCCTCTTGGCTGATCCAACTTGTCTCTTCCGGCCCCGGCCTTGACGAGACGAAGCTTGATCGTCGCGGGGCCGATCCCCGCGCCTGCTTGACGAAATCGCCGGAGAGAACGCTGAAAGGGACCATACGCGAGCGAATGTGACTAAACTTGGGCTCGTTTACCTTGAATTGCCGGTCCTGCCCCGCGCTCTCCGCGACGCTTTACTGCCGATACTACGTTTCACGCTGTTGGTTAACGAAACGTTGAAGGGCCTGGCGAATAAGGTCATCAATCCTCTGCGGCTTGCCCTCGACTGAGATGAGCACGACGACCACGCGAAGCCGCGCGAGCACCGCCCCCTCCCGCCGGATCTCTTGGCTGAGGGTTAGGCTTGCGCCGCCAATATCGGTACAGCGCGTCGCTACTTCGAGCACCTCATCGATCCGGGCCGGTTTCAAATAGTCGACCTCGATACGCCGAACGACGAAGACCGCCGGCTCGCCCTGATCCGGATTGGCAAGGCTGTGATGATGGATGCCGAGCAGGCGGATGAAATCGGAGCGGCCGCGCTCGGCGAATTTCAGGAAGTTGGCGTGATAGACGAGCCCGGTGAAGTCCGTATCCTCGAAATAGACCCGGATCGGAAGCACATGGGTGTCCGCCTCGATGCGCCCCGCGAGATCGGGCCATTCTTCATCAGCCATTCTCGTCAGCACCATTGAAGAGCGGGAACTGCGAGGCGGGCTGCGCCGGCGCGGGCAGCCCGAGATGCGCGAACGCGGCGCCCGTCAGCACCCTGCCACGCGGCGTGCGCGCGATCAGGCCCTGCTGCAGAAGGTAGGGCTCGACGATCTCCTCGATGGCGTCGCGCGGCTCCGACAGCGCCGCCGATAGCGTTTCGACGCCCACGGGCCCGCCGTTGTAATTGAGAGCGATGCAGTTGAGGTAGCGGTGATCGAGCGCGTCGAGCCCGCGCGTATCGACTTCGAGCTGCGACAAGGCGCCGTCCGCGATCTTGGCGTCCACGGCGGGCGCGCCGGCGACGGAGGCGAAGTCGCGCACCCGGCGCAGCAGTCGTGCCGCAACGCGTGGCGTGCCGCGGGCGCGCCGCGCGATCTCATGCGCGCCCTCGGCTGTGAGATTGAGACCGAGAAGCCGCGCCCCTCGCCGCACGATCTCCTCCAGTTCCTCGACGCCGTAGAATTCAAGTCTGATCGGAATGCCGAAGCGCTCCCGCAGCGGGGTGGTGAGAAGTCCGGTCCTGGTCGTCGCGCCGACGAGGGTGAAGCGGGCAAGGTCGATGCGCACCGAACGCGCTGCCGGCCCCTCTCCGATGATGAGGTCGAGCTGAAAATCCTCCATCGCGGGATAGAGGATTTCCTCCACCGCTGGGCTCAGCCGATGGATTTCATCGATGAAGAGGACGTCGCGGTCCTCGAGGTTGGTGAGAAGAGCGGCGAGATCGCCCGCCTTGGCAATGACTGGACCGGACGTCGCTCGGAAATTCACGCCGAGTTCACGCGCCACGATCTGCGCCAGCGTCGTCTTGCCGAGCCCCGGCGGGCCGGCGAAGAGGACATGGTCGAGCGCCTCGCGCCGCGAGCGGGCCGCGTCGATGAACACCTTGAGATTGCTACGAACTTTAGGTTGACCGATGAACTCCGACAGGGTCTGCGGGCGCAAGGAAACCTCGGCCTGGTCTTCGTCCCCTTTCACGGCAGCGAGCATCCTCTCAGCCATCTACTGCGCGAGCTCCTTTAAGCCCAGCCGGATCAGCTCCTCGGTGCGAGCTTCCCGCCCGGCCTTGTCGAGCGCCGCCGTCACGGCTCCGGCGGCCTGCACATGGGCATAGCCGAGATTGAGGAGCGCCGACACGGCATCGCGCGCCGCCAGTCCCTCCGGCAGCATGGCGACGGCGGGTTGCGAACCGGCGACGCGCAGCGCGGGAGCGAGCATCGGCATCTTATCCTTGAGCTCGGCCACGATGCGGGCGGCGACCTTCGGCCCGACGCCCGGCGCCCGCGACACCTGTCCCTTGTCCTGCAACGCCACCGCATTGGCGAGTTCGCTTGAACTGATCGCGCCGAGCACGGCAAGCGCGACTTTCGCGCCCACCCCCTGCACGCTCTGCAGCGCGCGGAACCAGGCGCGGTCATGCTCGGACGCAAAGCCATAGAGACGGATCGCGTCCTCGCGCATATGCGTGTCGATGGAAAGTGTCAGCATCTCTCCGATCGCCGGAAGGCTTGCGAGCGTGCGAGCGGGCACCGTCACCTCGTAACCGACGCCGGCAACATCGATGATGAGGGTCGCGACACCGACGGAATCGAGCCTTCCTGTCAGCTTGCCGATCATGACGCGCTCCGCAGGCTGACCGCGGCCTCAATCCTGCGCCAGGCGCGCATATGCGCATGCGTAATGGCGATGGCGAGCGCGTCCGCCGCGTCTGCGCTGTCTGGAACCGCGCGCGGCAAGAGGCATCCCACCATCGCGCGGATCTGGCCCTTGTCGCCGTGTCCTGCACCAACCACGGTCTTCTTCACCGCGTTTGGCGCGTATTCGGCGATCGGTACGCCGAGCAGGGACGGTGCGATCATTGCGATCCCGCGCGCTTGGCCAAGCTTGAGCGTTGCGGAGCCGTCGCGGTTGACGAAAGTTTGTTCGACCGCCGCTTCGGCCGGCGCCAGACGCGCGAGTATCTCCGAGAGGCCGTCGAACAGCTGCCGCAGGCGGACGCCCAGAGCCTCGGCTTGATCCGATGTCACCGAGCCGCAGCCGACATAAGCGAGCCTCACGCCGTCGCT
>DASQLK010000248.1:0-9279 GCA_035630055.1 Methyloceanibacter sp.
TGTTCTCGATCGGCAATGGCGGGCCCTTGATCCGCAAAGGCACGCAAGCCGACGCGAACCGCATCCTCGCCGCCGTCTCCGGCAAGCCGTTCAAGACGCAGGTCGTGAAGGCGAAGGGGCAGGCCTACCACAAATATCGGGGCTTCCAGCCGACCGGCTGGGGCGACCAGCCCTTCGTCCAGGGCCTCTATTACGACGGCATCACCGGCGACGCGATCCGCGGGATGAAGCCCGTGCCCGTGCCGCAGGTGGTCGTGGCGCCGCCGCCGCCTGTGGCCCCGCCCGTCATTCCGACCAATATCGGCGGCGGGCCCCTCACCTGCGGCGGGAACTGCAACTAGCGGTCCGCCTCGGGGCATCGCGCCGCTCTTGTCAGGCCGGAAACCGGTCCCCACATAGGGAACCCATTCCGACAACCCTTTCTTTTCCCTGCCTGGAGACGTGATCCTGCGGTCGTTTGAGCGCCTCCCGCCCGGGGGCTAGACTGCCTCCATGCGGGGCTTCGAGCGGCAAGACCTCAGACGGCAAGACGTCGAACGACAAGACTTCAGACGACAAGAGTTCGAACGACAAGACAGCAATCGGTAAGGCTGAGTGACCTTCGATCCGAAGACCAAGATGTGGGCCGAGGCCTGCGCCCTGATCGACCGCGCCGAGCAATTGCGGCGCCAGTTCTTCGAGCCGGCGCGGCCGGGCGCGATGCATGTGCGCTGGGAGCCGCCGGTGGACGTGTTCGAGACCGAGCGCGACGTCTGCATCATCGCCGCACTGCCGGGCGTGGCGCCGGAGGATATCTGCGTCGAGATGGAGGGCGACACGCTCATCATCGTCGGCGTGCGGCCGCTGCCCAAGAGGGGGCCGCATGCGCAGATCCTGCGGCTGGAGATTCCCTACGGCCGCTTCGAGCGCCGCATCACGCTCTCCCCCCGGCTCGAGCTTGCCGACCGCGAGGTGAAGAACGGCTGCCTCGTGCTGACCCTGACCAAGCTGCGCTGACCTGAGCTTAAGACATTCGTCGAGCGAGTATCCATATGACAGAGATGGAACAGTTGAAGACCGAAGGACCCATAAGCGGCACCGGCAACGGCGCGTCCACCGCGCAGAGCGCCGCGGGCGCGGACGGCGCATCCCTGCGCCTGCCGGAAGGCGCGATGATCCTCCTGCCGACGCGGAACGCCGTGCTGTTTCCGGGCATCGTCGTGCCGCTGAGCCTCGGCCGTGCGCAATCCATCGCGGCCGCGCAGGAAGCCGCGCGCACCGACAAGCCCGTTGGCGTGCTCTTGCAATCCGACCCGTCCGCGGAGATGCCGGGGCCGGACCAGCTGAACCGCGTCGGCACCGTGGCCGAGATCCTGCGCTACGTCACCGCGCCGGACGGCACCCATCATCTCGTCACCCGCGGCATCCGCCGCTTCCGCGTGCAGGAGTTCCTGGACGGCTATCCGTTCCTCGTCGCCCGTATCGAGGAGATCGGCGAGGCCGAGGTCCTCTCCAACGAGACGCGCGCGCGCATGCTGCAATTGAAGGAGCGCGCGAGCGAAGCCTTGGCGCTCCTCCCCAACATGCCGACCGAGATCGAGGCCGCGATCGAGCAAATCGAGAGCGCGTCCGCGCTCGCCGACTTCATCGCCAATGTCTCCGACCTGAAGCCGTCCGAGAAGCAGGAGCTCTTGGAGACGTTCGACGTCAACGAGCGCCTCGACAAGGTGCTGCGCCACGTCGTGCAGCAGATCGAGGTGTTGCGCATCTCCAAGCAGATCGGCGAGCAGACCCAAGAGGAGCTCTCCGGGCGTCAGCGCGAGCATATCTTGCGCGAGCAGCTGCGCCAGATCCAGAAGGAGCTGGGCGAAGGCGACGACACCGCCGCCGAGATCGCCGAGCTGCGCGAGACGGTCGACACCGCTGGCATGCCCGAGGAAGCCGAGAAGCAGGCGAAGAAGGAGCTGAAGCGGCTCGAGCGCATGCCCGAGGCGTCCGCCGAGCACGGCATGATCCGCACCTATCTCGACTGGCTCATCGAGCTGCCCTGGTCGAAGCTGTCGGAGGAGCGCATCGACATTGCCGAAGCGCGCCGCATCCTCGACGAGGACCATTACGGCCTGCCCAAGGTGAAGCAGCGCATCCTCGAGTTCCTCGCCGTGCGCAAGCTGAACCCGGAAGGCAAGAGCCCGATCCTGTGCTTCGTCGGCCCGCCCGGCGTGGGCAAGACCTCGCTCGGCCAGTCCATCGCCCGCGCCACGGGCCGCAACTTCGCGCGGCTAAGCCTTGGCGGCGTGCATGACGAGGCCGAGATCAGGGGCCATCGCCGCACCTATATCGGCGCGCTCCCCGGCAACGTCATCCAGGCCCTCCGCAAGACCGGCACCGCCAACCCCGTGCTGATGCTGGATGAGATGGACAAGCTCGGCCAAAGTTTTCAGGGCGACCCCTCCGCGGCGCTCCTGGAAGTGCTCGACCCCGCGCAAAACTCGACCTTCCGCGACAACTACCTCGCGGTCCCGTTCGACCTGTCGCGCGTGATGTTCGTCGGCACCGCCAACAATCTGGAGCAGATCCCGGGGCCGTTGCGCGACCGCATGGAGATCATCGAGATCCCCGGCTACACCGAGGACGAGAAGGTCGAGATCGCCAAGCGCTATCTGTTGAAGCGCCAGCTCGAGGCAACGGGCCTCAAGCCGGAGCAATGCGCCATCTCGGACGAAGCGATCAGCGCCATCATCCGCGACTACACGCGCGAGGCCGGCGTCCGCAATCTCGAACGCGAGATCGGCGCGATCCTGTCGCGTGTCGCCATGCGCATCGCCGAGGGTGATACGGACGCGGTCACGATCGAGGAGAAGGATCTCCACGGCATTTTGGGCTCGCGCCGCTACGAGGGCGAGGTCGCCATGCGCACGAGCGTGCCCGGCGTCGCCACCGGCCTCGCCTGGACCCCCGTCGGCGGCGACATCCTCTTCGTCGAATGCACGCGCACGCCGGGCAACGGCAAGCTGATCCTGACCGGCCAGCTCGGCGACGTGATGAAGGAGAGCGCGCAAGCCGCCCTCTCCCTGGTCAAGGCGCGCGCGGTCTCGCTCGGCCTCGATCCCGCGCTGTTCGAGAAGTCGGACATCCACCTGCACGTGCCGGCGGGCGCCATCCCGAAGGACGGCCCGTCTGCGGGTGTCGCGATGTTCACCGCACTTGTGTCCCTGCTGACGGGGCGCACGGTCAGAAGCGACACCGCCATGACCGGCGAGATCTCTCTGCGCGGGCTCGTGCTGCCGATCGGCGGCGTGAAGAACAAGGTGCTGGCGGCGTCGCGGGCCGGCATCACGACGGTAATGCTGCCGGAGCGCAACAAGAAGGACTACGAGGATATCCCGGAAGCCGCGCGGAACGACGTGCGCTTCGTCTGGATGGCCACGGTCGACGACGCCATCGCGGCGGCGCTGGAGCCGGCGAGCGAGCCCGCTGCAGCCGCGGGCTTCTAACCCGTCGCGACGGGAGGGCGGCCACGGACCATGTCCCTTGCGCGTCCTCCCCGCCCCGTCGCCGATATCGTGCAAGACCTCCGCGCCATCGGCGTCGCGCCCGCCGACACGCTCATGGTGCATGCCTCATTGCGCGCGCTAGGGCCGGTCGCGAGCGGCGCCGACGGCGTTCTCAATGCGCTTGATGCGGCAGTGGGGCCCGAAGGCACGCTCCTGATGATCCTTGGCGCCGAGATTGCGCATGATTGGGTCAATCGCAGACCGGAGGCGGAACGTCCTGCCCTTCTCGCGGACGCACCGCCCTTCGATCCGCAGACCACGCCCGTGTTTCACGAGGTCGGCACCTTGGCGGAAGTCTTCCGCCGGCGTCCCGGCACCATCGTCACCGACAATCCGTCCGGCCGATTCGGCGCGCGCGGCGGCAACGCCGAGGCCCTGCTCGCGGACGCACCCTGGAATGATTATTACGGGCCGGGCTCGCCGCTGGAGCGTCTCTGCGCGATGGGCGGCCGCGTCCTGCGGCTGGGCGCCGGTCCCGACACCACCACGGTTCTGCACCTCGCAGAGTATCTCGCGGAGATTCCGAACAAGCGTCGCGTGCGGCGACACTATCGCTGCATGACAGCCGCCGGCCCCGCCACGTGCGCGGTGGAATGTCTCGACGATGAGCATGGGATCGTCGCAAGGGAGGGGGAGGACTACTTTGCCGCCATCCTGCGCGAATTTCTGGCCACCAGCCGCGCCAAACAGGGAAGGGTCGGCACGGCGCAGAGCGAGCTCATCGAGGCGGAAGATCTGGTGCGCTTTGGTGCGCGCTGGATGAGCGAAACGTTAGCCTAGGGGTTTCGACTCTGGCGTGAGGCGACGGCGCTAGAGAGAAAAAAACTTTGCTCGCGCCTAGCAGAGCGTGCGCGACGGCAGCTCGGCCTCGTTCTGGAGGTGCACCCGTTCCTTCGGCCCCGTCTGCGTCGGACGCTCGCGCGAGCTTTTCGGATGCGAGCTCGACTTCTCGCCAGACGCGGAGGCCACCATGTTGAGCCCCGTCATGAAGGCCACGCCGCTGCCGAGGACGGCGACGATGGCCAGAATGCGCAGCGCGAAGCGGAGCGGCCGGCGCTCCGGTGCCTCCACTTCAACCGTGCGGTTGACGTAGGCGAAGAACGCGCTCAACAGGCCCGCGAGCGCGCCCGCGCCGAAGAAGAGCATGGCGGCGGCGATCTTGGAATCGACGGTGCCCGCCTGCGCCATCGCCGAGAGCGTGAGCAGCACGAGTGCGGCCCCGCCGTTCAGAAGGACGAGTGACGACAGCGCCCGGCTGCCGAGGCGGTTGCGCTCGCTCTCGATGAAGGGCCGGTCCAAGGGATCGATGGGGCGGTAAGTGGCGGGTGGCACGCGCGTCATGTTTGTTCCTGGCGGTGGGGCTTGATGCGCAACATAGGGGGTCCCATCCGGTTCGACTAGAGATCCGATCGACGGGACCTGGCGGAGCCGCAGACCGCCCTTTTAGCTTCCGGTAGCGTCCGCCTCAATCCGAATCCGTCATTTTAGCACTTCTGCTTCGCAAGCCTTTGGGGCACGTCCGCTTGCTTCCGTGACAGTCCGCAATCGATTTATGGGTTGGAGGTAGGATGGTCCGCGCGAGACGACAAATTGAATGCGATCACCGTCCGCCGTCTTAAACGCCGGGACGCTTCTTGCGCTCCTCGTTCTCACGGCCGAGCACGAACGTCATTCGCGAGTCAGCCAGTGTGGTGGCAGCAAAGTACCTTGCTTCCTGAGGCACAATCCTTGCCGAAGAGATTTGACCAACCTTTAGTGCCCGGGTTGAACCTCGCGCCATTTTTGTCGCGTGCAGAGCCTCTGTTCTCCTCCGAGCCCCCGCAACTGCCTTCACAGAAGGGCGCCGTCCCTCGCCATACACATGTTTTCGACTGCTCGTTCGCTATGGTTTTGGAACAACAATAAACGCGCTTGGGATCACTTTTTTTCTGCTCGCGCGTCGTGCCGGACGGACACGAGTTGACCATGACGGTGCACTGAACCGCTTTTTTCGCGCCCTGCCCGACGTAGGCGCATATTCCATTTCCTTTGTACGCGGAAAAGATCGTGCCGGGGGGACACGCGTAGGCTCTCTGCGTTGCAATAGGCAAAAGACAAACGATGGCCACCCCGATCAACACTGCTATCCGCATCGGTCCCTCATGCGTGAAGTTGTGCGCTTAGTCCTGACGAGCATACAGGAGGGCTTTCCAGCGAGTGCTGCGGGAAATTGACGCCTTTACTTTTAGAAGGAGCGAGCGATTAGCGCGGCCAGTTCATTGGTCGGTGAGAACGTCTCGGCGGTTTCACTGTCATCATTGAAATGAGGACAGCAGGCTTGGAAGAGCCGCCGCAAGCCGCATAAATCGTTGGGTAGAAACAGGATAAGGGACTGGCGGAGACGGAGGGATTCGAACCCTCGATACGGCTTTTGACCGTATAACGGTTTAGCAAACCGCCGCCTTCAGCCTCTCGGCCACGTCTCCACTAACGCACTCCTACTCGACGCATGGCCTGCGGGGCAAGCACCGAACGGATCGACGAAAAATGCGGTATACCGCGCGCTGTACGGCGTCCGCCTCCCCTAAACTTCCAAAATGTTGCCTCGATTCGCCCTAACCCATTGGATATCGATACGGTTTCGGGGGGAGTCAACGGGTCCGGTTTGTGTTAGAATCACCCAAGCCGAATAAGGGGGAAACCGATGCGTAGCCAGAGCTGCCTCCGCTTGTTCGCCCCGCCCGCATTCGCGGCCGGCGCGATGGCTCTCCTTGCCCTACCCGCATTCGCGGCGGAGGTCGCCTATTGCGTGACCTGCGAAAATCCCAATCAGACCTATGTCTGCCGCCTCAAGAGCGACCGGTCGCGGCCGAGCGACGCCATGAAGCTCTACTGCACCATCCGGACGGCCAAGGACGGCAATCATAGCTCCTGCACGGCGCGGCACAGCGACGGCAACTGCCCCGGCGTCGAGAAAATCTACAACTTCAATATTCCCGACATCTCGCCGGAGATCGCCGACAAGAAGCTGAAAAAGCTGCAGTCGAAGATCTCCAAGGAAAATGGAAACTTCGCCAAGCCGAAGGACGACGGTGCGCCGAAGACCATCGTGGAGATGACGGGACGCGCCTACAGCGCCTCGCGCGACCGCATGCGCAAGATCGGCGGGTCCAACGACGCGGCAACGCAAGCGCCCGCGCCTCCTCCTCAGGCAGCGGCGCCCCCAGCACCGCCGCCGCAAGCCGCGGCACAACCTGCCACCCCAATCGAGCCGGCGCCGCACCAGGCAAATGATGCCGTGCCCGCCACCACCGCTTCAGTCGCGCCGCCAAGCGAAGGAACGGGCTCGCGCATGAAGACCGCGGCGCGGAAGAGTTGGCGCTGCATGCGCTCGTTCTTCTTCAACTGTTCGGAAGAAGAGCCGGACCCCAGCGCCGGACTCGGGCCGCAATAAAGAGAAGGCCGGGCAATGCCGGCCTCCCCTCACCCCAAACCGACGCATAAGCTTAGTGAGTTTGCAGCCACTCGCGGGCGAGCCTCTGCGCCTGCGCGATCTGATCCGCGGACATCTCGCGCGCCAGATCGGCGCGATAGGTCCGCGCCGCGTCGTTGCCGCGCGCCGCGGCCAGATTGAACCATTTGTGCGCGACCACGAGATCGGGATCCACGTCCTTTCCCGTCGCGTACTGCATACCAAGCTCGAACAGAGCGTCTGGTGTCCCGGTCTGCGCCGCGAGCTCCATGCTCTCTGTCGTCATATCCAGTCGTGCCATCTCGTCCCCCTGATCAATTCCGGCACGCTGACGATCTCAAAAGTCGATCGCGGTTTGCGCCGTCGAATGGGGGTAATGATGAGTTGGCACCTTCAACAAGTCCTGAATCTGCGTGATTAACGTAAGATCACCGAAAGACTAATGGGCGCTAATCTTAGTTTAGGCGCGACGCGTTTGCGCGGTGCGTTAGTTAATATTGGCCGTGTGGCAAGGAATCCTTGACCATTCCCGCTCACATCGCGCTAACCACGAAAATGTTTGGCAAAAACAATCGCGCCGAAAACTGTCGGCAGTGTCCGCCGGCCCTTAGGGCAACAGGAGGCTGGATCCCGTGGTCAGCCTGGCCTCAAGATCGCGATGGGCGCGGGACGCCTCGGCCAGGGGATAGGTCTGATTGACGGCGATCCGGACCTGACCGCTCTTCAGAGTGTCGAAGAGGTCATTCGCGATGGCGTCGAGATCCTTCCTGCTCGCGGTATAGTGGTTGAGCGAGGGACGCGTCGCGAACAGAGAACCTTTCTGCGCCAAGAGATTGATCCGGAACTCCGGCACCGGTCCCGATGACTGCCCGAAACTGACCCATAGGCCACGCGGCTTGAGACAATCGAGCGAGCCCGGGAACGTGTCCTTGCCGACGGAATCGTAGACCACGTCGACACCCTTATCCTTGGTGAAGGCCTTCACCATGGTGACGACGTCCTCCTCCCGATAATTGATGACATGGGCACAGCCATGGGCGCGGGCGATGAGCGCCTTGCCGGAGGAGCCGACCGTGCCGATCACCGTCGCGCCGAGCGCCGCCGCCCATTGGCAGGCGATGAGCCCGACCCCGCCGGCCGCGGCGTGAAACAGCACCGTCGTCTTCGGCCCGACCTTGTAGACCTGGCGCAGGAGATATTGCGCGGTCATGCCTTTCAGCATGACGGCAGCAGCGGTCTGGTCGTCGATGGCGTCCGGCAGCTTCACGACGCGATCGGCCGCGATCAGGCGCTCCTCCGCATAGGCCCCCACGGGGCCGGCATAGGCGACGCGTCGACCCACCTTGAGGTCGCGCACGCCTTCGCCGATCGCCGTGACGACGCCGGCGGCTTCCGAGCCCGGGATGAAGGGAAGCGCGTCCTGCGGATAGAGGCCGGTCCGCATATAGACGTCGAGGAAATTGAGGCCGACCGCCGTCTGCCGCACGCGCACCTCGCCCGGGCCGGGCGCGCCGACCTCGACCTCCTCCCATTGCAGAACCTCGGGGCCGCCGTAAGCGTGCACGCGGATCGCGCGGGTCATCTCTCAATCTCCGTCATACCAGCCAAAGCCGGTATCCAAACACTACTCCCGTGCCGCGAATGTGGATTCCGGCTTGCGCCGGAATGACGCGCCTGCAACGGGGCTACTCGATGCCGAGCTTCGCCTTCAGGAGATCGTTGACGGCTTGCGGGCTCGCCTTGCCGCCCGTCGCCTTCATCACCTGGCCGACGAACCAGCCGAGCATGGAAGGCTTGGCCTTCACCTGCTCGACCTTGTCGGGATTGGCGGCGATGACCTCATCCACGGCCTGCTCGATCGCGCCCATGTCCGTGACCTGGGTCATGCCCCGCGCCGCGACGATGGCTTTCGGGTCGCCGCCTTCCGTCCAGACGATGTCGAACACGTCCTTCGCGATCTTGCCGGAGATCGTGCCCGCCTTGATGAGGTCAAGGATGCCTGCGAGCTGTCCGGTGCTGACGGGACTGTCGGCGATGGCGCGGCCTTCCTTGTTGAGGCGGCCGAACAGCTCGTTCACAACCCAGTTCGCGGCCTGTTTGGCGTCACGGCCTTCGGCCACAGCCTCGAAATAGCCCGCGGACTCTTTTTCGGCGATGAGCACGTCGGCGTCGTAAGGCGAAAGCCCGTAGCTCTCGATGAAGCGTGCGCGCTTCACGTCGGGCAGCTCCGGCAGGTCCTTGGCGAGCGCATCGACATAGTCTTGCGTGAGCTCGAGCGGCAGGAGATCGGGATCG
>DASQLK010000249.1:0-3530 GCA_035630055.1 Methyloceanibacter sp.
CGCCCTCGTCATAGCGGCCGCCCTTCCACTTCGGGTCGAGGCGGATGGGGCTGCCCCCGGCGTTCAGCCATGCCACGAGGAACGGGTCTCCGCCTGCCGCGCCGATGGCCGCCACGATCCGGTCGACCATGCCCGGATAGGCGACCGCCCATTGATAGGCTTGCAGCGCCCCCATGGACGGACCGACGACGGCCTTCAGCCGGCGGATCCCGAGGCTTTCCACAAGCGCCTTCTGCACGTTCACGAAGTCGCCGATGGACACGACCGGAAAGGTCATGCCGTAAGGGCTTCCTGTCTCCGGATCGATGGAATTCGGCCCCGTCGTCACGACGTTCGGGTCGCGCGCGTTGATGTTGACGAGGGTATCGGACGAGAAGACGAAGTATCGCGCGGTATCGAGCGGCTTGCCGGGCCCGATGATCGCATCCCAATAGCCAGGCAGCTCGTCGCCAACGTCGTAGCGGCCGGCGGCGTGGCTCGTGCCGGAAAAGTAATGGGTCACCAGGATGGCGTTGGAGCGGTCATCGTTGAGCGTGCCGTAGCTCTCCCAGCCGATCCGCACGCGTTTCAGCGTCGCTCCCGCCTCCGTCTTGAATTCCGGGAGCTCGAAGACCTTCTTCGTCACGATCATGCGCGCCCATGTCCCTCATGCCAGCGCCGCAAGCATGCGCCCTACAGGCCTGTGCGGTCGATCCAATGCAGGACGTCCCGGGCCACCTGTTCCGCGCCGACATCGAGCTGCAGGAAATGGCCCAGACCGGGCGCCGTGAGGTGCTCGGCTCCGTGATACACCGCCGTGCGCAGCGAAGAGCCCTGCCAGACGAGGCGGTCCTCGGTGCCGCACACAACCAGGGTCGGAACGGAAAAGATGAAGGCGGGCGTGATCGGCATCGGAAAATGCGCGTCCGCCAGCACGCGCGGCGATTCCGGCGTCATCCGCGATGAATATTCGGCCACCCGATCGCGCGGCAATCGCTCTGAGAAAAGGATCTGGTGTGCGGCCATCTCGATCGGCAGCTTGCTTTGCGCGAGCGAACCCAGGAAGCCTTCCAGCCAAATCTCGGTGTCCGTGAGAGCGAGCCGAGGACTCTCCAGCATGAGGCCTTCCGGCGGCAGCGAGCCCAGCAAGGCGAGCCCGCGCATGCTCTCTCGCCCGATCATCATCTGGGCGAGGAGCCCGCCCAGGGAATGGGCGATCACGACCGGCGCCTCGTGGAACTCGGCAAAGGCGCGACGGACGTCGTCGACGTAATCGGAGAGATGCCAGGTTCGCAGCTCAGCCCGGCCTTCGCTCTTGCCGTGCCCGCGTACGCTGATCGCAACGGAGGCGCGCCCGCGCCGCGCGAAGTAGGGCATGAAGATCTCGCGCCACATCCAGGCGCCGCCGAACGCGCCATGAAGGAACAGGATCGGTGCTCCCGTCCGCGGACCCTCGGGCGAGGCCTCGATGGCCTCCAGGGCGGGCGCGCCGTTCCGGCCCGGAATCGAGCGCTCATGAAGCCGGTATTCTAACACGCCCCCGCCATGCACCTTGGCATCACCCCTGATCGCTCAGCCTTGTTTTGAGGAAATGCGGCAAAGCTCTCGCCAGTTCCTCCATCGGGGCAGGACAAGAGCCGCCTCAACCTTTGGCTTCGTTGCGCAAGCGGTCGGCAATGGCTAGAGAAAAGCTCTGCCGCAGCAGCCCGCGTATGGAGCCTTTCCACTTTCGCGGAATCGGCTCTAAGTTTTCTTTGTCGCATTTTCTTCGCGTGAGCCGGGTCCACCTCACGCGAAAATGCTCTGGTCCTCGACATCCCAGCAGGCAACGAGATCGACGAGGCTATGAAGACGAGACCGCCTTTCCGAACCTCCTCGATCAGAAGCATCTCGAAGCAGCATTTCCACCGCATCTTCTACACGGAATGGGGCGACCCGGAGAGCGATCGGGTCGCGGTTTGCGTGCACGGGCTGAGCCGGCAGGGTCGAGATTTCGATTTCCTTGCCGCATCGCTCGCCTCGCGCGGCTACCGCGTGGTCTGCCCCGATCTCGCCGGCCGGGGCCAAAGTGGATGGTTCACCGAGCCGGACGACTATGCGCTTCCTCAATATAGCGTCGACATGACCACCCTGATCGCCCGCCTCGGAGTCGAGCGGGTCGATTGGGTCGGGACGTCCCTCGGCGGGCTGATCGGCATGGTGCTCGCCGGGCTGCCCGATTCACCGATTCGCCGGCTCGTCATCAACGATATCGGCCCGTTCATCCCCTGGGCCGCGCTGCGCCGGCTCGGCGATTATCTCCGCGCGGCGCCGGCCGACTTTCCCGATCTCGAAGCGGCCGAACGATATTTTCGCGACATCCTTGCGCCCTTCGGCCCTCTCACCAAGGAGCAATGGCAGCACCTGACGGTCCATAGCGTCATGGCGACGCCGGAGGGGCGCTACCGCTTGCGCTACGATCGGCGCATCGCCGACGCCTTTCGGCCGGGCCGCGTTTATAACCTCAGCCTTTGGAGCTACTGGGATGCGATCGCCTGTCCCGTCCTTGTGCTGCGCGGCCAGAACTCCGATCTGCTCCTCGCCGAGACGGCTGCAGAGATGGCGTCCCGCGGCCCGCGCGCGGAGGTCGTGGAGATCGAAGATTGCGGTCACGCGCCGGCGCTGATGGACGAGGGGCAAATCAGTCTCGTGACGTCCTGGCTGCTCTCGTCCGCGGCGAAGCTCACGCCGTCGTCTGGGCCGCGTTGAACTCCTGCGCTTCCGTGCGGGTTTCGAACACATGCGGAGCCAGGTTGCGCTCGCTCAGGGCGGCGCCGAGCTTCAGGCGCATGAAGGCGCTCGTCGTGTAGCGCGAGGCGGTGTTGTAATAGCGCTGCTGCATATACGTGATCATCGAGAAATAGGCGTCGCTCACCGCCGGGTCGAGCGTGAAGCCGTCGTAGTTGACGATGAGGTCGACCTTCCTGCCGATCCTCTTGCACCGCATCTCGACCTCGCGCCGGACGAGATCGACGTCGTCCACGGTCCGGACCTGGAACCCCTCGAAGTTGATGAACAGGATGTTTCGTTCCGCGTCATAGGTGATGCGGTCGGCCAGGCTGAGACCGAGCAACATCTGCTCGAGGCCCATGATCTCCGGCCGGAAGATGCGCTCGTCCATCAGCGTGGGGGCGCGGACGATCGGCGTGAAGGTCATGCGGGCGAGGATGTCGCGATCGAGATCGACGCCCGGGGCGATCTCGATGATTTCCATTCCGTCCGGCGTCCGCCGGAACACGCAGCGCTCGGTCACATAGAAGACAGCCTGTCCCACTTCGGCCGCGTAGGAGCCGCTGAAGGTGATCTGCTCGACCTTGTCGACGAATTTCGAGGTTTTGCCGTCCCTGACGATGCGCAGCTTGCCGTCCGCTACCGCGACATCGAGGCCTCCGGCCGTGAAGGTGCCGGCAAAGACAAGTCTCTTGGCGCTCTGCGAGATATTGATGAAGCCGCCGGCGCCGGCGATGCGGCGGCCGAACCGGCTGACGTTGACGTTGCCTTCGCGGTCGGAC
>DASQLK010000250.1:0-7092 GCA_035630055.1 Methyloceanibacter sp.
CGCGAAGCTCGAAGTGGTCGAGGTGAAGAAGGGCGACGTGAAACCAGGGGACACGCTGCTTGTAACGTGGCGCACCATCCCGCGCGGGCTGGTCGGCGGCAACTGGGCGGTGAACTACTATCCCGGTGAAGAAGTGATGACACACCTCGTTAAGGGGACGGACGACGCGACCTATAAATCGACCTGGTGGAACGCCAAGGGGCAGGACATCAAGGAGCCGCCCTCAACGAAGCTCCCAACGCAGCCAGGGGAAACCTTCGTCCCGCCGAAAGTGCCGACGCCAGGCGGCGAAACCCCGCTCTAGCCGTTCGGCTGCCTCACGCCATCGAGCCAGGCGTGGAACATGCGCTTGCTCGCCTCATTCGCGGGCGGACCGAGACGTGCGGTTTCGGCGCGCATTTTGGCGAGGTCCACGTTGTTCTTGGCAAGCTCGCCGGTATGACCGATCAGCCAGCGCTCGAGATCGCGGACGGGAAGCTCGGCATGAAACTGCAGCGCCAGAACATTCGCACCGTGCATGAACGCCTGGTTCGGAGTCGGATCGGTCGAGGCAAGGCGCGTGGCGCCCGCCGGCAGGTCGAACGTATCGCCATGCCAGTTCAGAATGCGGTGTCCGTCGAGAACGCCGATCGGTGATGCTTTGCCTTCATCGGTGAAGGTCAGCTCATCCCAGCCGAGCTCTACCACCGAATTGGGATAGACGCGGGCGCCGAGAACCGTGGCGAGCGCCTGCGCGCCGAGGCAGATGCCCACGGCCGGCACCCCCTTCTTCACTGCAGTCTCGATGATCGCAAGCTCTTCCTTGAGAAATGGATAGCGATCGACCTCGTAGATGCCGATCGGCCCGCCGAGGACCACGAGAAGATCGGCGTCGCGCGCGGGCGAGAGATCGTCGACGCCCGCCTCCAGATATGTGAGCTCGACGCCCCGCTCCGCGAGCACGCCTTCGAGCGTGCCGGCGTCTTCGAACAAGATGTGACGAATGGCGATCGCGCTCTTCATGGGTGCCTCACCGTTGGCAGGGCTGCAAGCATGTTGCTTCGCCCCGTATGGTCTTTGATAATTAGCGACATAGGATTGTCTATTTGCGACATTAAGCGCCGGTCACACCACAAGCGCCACGCCCATGCGGCGCGGATCGCCGGCTCCCTCCACGACTCCGTTTCGAAGCCGGCGGGCGGCATGCACGCCACCGAAGAATAAATTGCGGTCGGGCCATGGCCGCGCGTGCTCGCCCAGCGCCAGCAAGTCCGCATGCGCTGTCTCCGGCAGGCCTGGCTCGAAGCTCACGGTCCCGTCACGTTCGACATGGAGACGCGGCGCCTCCACGGCCGCGTCGAGACGCATGCCGTGATCGAGGAGATTGACGGCCACCTGGAGAATGGCGGTGCGGATGCGGTTGGACCCGCCGGTGCCGATCGCCGTCACGGTGCCGTCGGGCTGTAGGATGATGGTGGGGGCCATCATGGAAGAAAGGCGCGTGCCTTCGCGCCACGCGTGAACATCGCCGCTGCCAAGATCCTCCTCGCCAAGCATGTTGTTCAGCATGAAGCCGAACGCGCCGACGATATGGCCGTTGCCCTCGCCGTTGGAAAGGCTGACCGAAGCCGCATTACCGGCGGCGTCGATGACATTCAGATGGGTGGTGCCGCGATAGGCTGCGGGATGGCGCAGCGCCGCACGCATCTCCTTTGCCAGCCTGCCGCCGGCCAGCTTCTCCGCAAGGCCTTCGCCATGGGCGGCACGGGCTTCGTTCGTCGCCTGCATCGCGCTACGCAGCGCGGCGGCATCGATCTCGATGCCGGCCTCTCCCAGCATTTCCAGGTAGGCGAGGCCAAAGGCGATCAGCGCGCCGCTTGCGGCCGGCGGCGGATTGAGAGCGACGGTCGCGCGCCGATGGCGCCACAGCAACGGCTCGCGCCGCGCGACGCCATATTGGCGGAGGTCTTGTGCGGTGAGATGTCCCCCGTCCTCGACCGACTGCGCGACGATGGCACGGCCGACGTCGCCGTCAACGAAAAGACGGGCACCATCTTCCGCGAGCCATTCGACCGTCTCGGCAAGCTCCGGATTGCGGAAGATGTCGCCGGCCTGCATCGGCTTGCCGCCGGGGGCGAAGATCTCTTTCACACCCGGGCTTGCGGTCAGGATCGGCGCGATGACGGTGAAGAGGTAGGCCTGGAACGAGCTCAGGGGAAAACCCTCGCGGGCAGCTCGGACGGCAGGCTCCACCAGCCGCTTCATGGGCAGGCGGCCGAACGCCTCGTGCATCGCAAAGAGACCGGGCACGACGCCGGGCGTCGCCGTGGCGCCAAGGCCGATGTGAAATTCCTGTTTGGCGGGGCCGAAGTCGGCGTGGATCGGATAAAAGGAGACATCGCCCGCGGCACGGCGTTTGAGCGGCGTCTCGACGAAGAAATCGAACAGCGAAACGTCGTCTCTCTCGGCCCGGCGCGCCATGAGAAAGCCGCCACCGCCGGGAGACGAGAAGACGGCCTCGGCGACGAACGCCATGCAGACGCCGGCGATCGCCGCATCGAAGGCGTTACCGCCATCTTGGAGAATCTCTGCGGCAGCCGCTGCGGTCAGCGCATGTCCCGCGGCGACCACTCCCTGGCCCTTGCTCATGGCATTTGCCTAAGTGGAAGCGGTGCGTGCAGCAAGCGAAGCGGGCGTCCCGAAAGAAAGATGGCCGGGGCAGGCCCCGGCCATCGGATGTCTTCTCGGCGTGGGAAAGGACTAACCGAGCCGCTTCTCCAGCGCGCTCAGCTCCTCCTTCAGGCCCTCCGGCAGCTTCTCGCCGAAGGTCGCGTAGTGTTCCTTGATGAGCGGAAGCTCGTCCTTCCAGCCCTTGATATCGACCTTGAGCAACTCCTTGAGGTGCTCCATGGCGAGATCGAGGCCCTTGGTGTCGATCGCATCCTCGGTCGGCACCTTGCCGATCGGCGTATCGACCGCCTTCGCGGTGCCGTTGCAGCGCTCGAAGATCCATTTCAGCACGCGGCTGTTCTCGGCGTAGCCCGGCCAGAGGAACTTGCCTTCGGGGCTCTTCCGGAACCAGTTGACGTAGAAGATCTTCGGCATCTTGTTGCCGCCCTTCTCGCCCATCTTCAGCCAATGCGCGAAATAGTCGCCCATGTGGTAGCCGCAGAAGGGAAGCATCGCCATCGGGTCGCGGCGGATATCGCCCTTCACGCCCGACGCCGCCGCCGTCTTCTCCGAGGCCATGATGGAGCCAAGGAAGGTCCCTTGCTTCCAGTTCTCAGCCTCGGTGACAAGCGGGACGACAGACGCGCGGCGGCCTCCGAACAGGATCGCGTCGATCGGCACGCCCTTGGGATCCTCCCATTCCGGCGCGATGACGGGACACTGCGATGCCGGCGCCGTGAAGCGCGAGTTCGGATGCGCGGCGGGACGGCCGGCTTCCGGCGTCCAGGAGCGGCGCAGCCAATCGACGGTGTGCGCGGGCGGCTCCTTCGTCATCTCTTCCCACCACACATCGCCGTCATCGGTGAGGGCGACGTTGGAGTAGATGCAATTCTCCTTGAGCGTCTTCATTGCGTTGTAGTTGGAGTGATCGGAGGTGCCGGGGGCGACACCGAAAAATCCGGTCTCGGGATTGATGGCGTAGAGCCGGCCATCCTCGCCGAACTTCATCCAGCAAATGTCGTCGCCGATGGTCTCGGCCTTCCAGCCGGGAATGGTCGGGTTGAGCATCGCGAGATTGGTCTTGCCGCAGGCGGACGGGAACGCCGCGGCGACAAACTTCGATTCGCCTTCCGGATTGGTGAGCTTGAGGATGAGCATGTGCTCGGCCATCCAGCCTTCGTCGCGGGCCTTCACGCTCGCGATGCGGAGCGCGTGACACTTCTTGCCGAGAAGCGCATTGCCGCCGTAGCCGGAACCGTAAGACCAAATCTCGCGCGTCTCGGGGAAGTGCGAAATGTACTTCGTCTCGTTGCAGGGCCACGGCACGTCGGCCTGCGCCTGCGACGTCAGCGGCGCGCCGACAGTGTGCATGCCGCGCACGAAGTCCTCGCTGTCGCCGAGCGCCTTCCAGACCTTGTCGCCCACGCGCGTCATGATATGCATGTTGGCGACGGCATAGGCGCTGTCGGTCACCATCACGCCGATACCGGCGATGGGAGATCCGACGGGGCCCATGGAATAGGGCACGACGTACATCGTGCGGCCCTGCATGGCGCCGTCATAAAGCTTCTTCAGCGTCTCCTTCATCTCGGCGGGGTCGAACCAGTTGTTCGTAGGCCCGGCGTCCTCCTTGTTCGCGGAGCAGATATAGGTCTGGTCCTCGACGCGGGCGACGTCCTTCGGATCGGAGCGGACGAGGATGGAGTTGGGACGCTTCTCAGGGTTCAGCCAGATCGCCGTGCCGCCGTCGACCAGGGCCTTGAGCATCGCCTGGTACTCTTCCTTGGAGCCATCGCACCAATAGACTGTGTCCGGCTTGAAGAGGCCCTTCGCCTCCTCGACG
This sequence comes from Methyloceanibacter sp., assembly GCA_035630055.1. Lineage (GTDB taxonomy): Bacteria > Pseudomonadota > Alphaproteobacteria > Rhizobiales > Methyloligellaceae > Methyloceanibacter. Next base: position 4,493 of record DASQLK010000250.1, read on the forward strand.
AATGCCAGCACCTTCTTATTCGTGGTCTTGGGCGAGGACTTATCGGCGGACTTGGACCCCTCGGGCACGATTTTCGACTGAACGCTCATGCGGTGTCATCCCCAGCAAAAATGAGTGGAATTGGTGGCGAGAGGCCGTGCCGCCTCAGTAGCATTGAACGGCTGAGGCTTTCAAGGCGCGTGCGTCCTGGGAGAGGGCTAAGGGCCGGATGAGACTCGCGCCGCATTGGCGAGCCGTACGAGCTCGTTGCGGGCTTCGCCCGGGGTGGTCACGCGCGCGGCGAAGACGATGCGGCGGGTCTCGCCTTCGAGCATCAGGTCGCAGCCTTCGGAGTCGATCCCGGTCATGCGCCAGGCCCCTGGCGACGCTCCCGCAATGACCGTGGCGTAGAGAGCGATCGCGTCGGCATGATCCTCGTTCATGTGCTCGACGATCCCGGCCTCCGCCTGCAGGAGCGCCTCGGCCCCTGCGGCCGGCACGAGCAGATCGGCGGCGTCCAGATCGAAAATCCGGCCGAAGCCGCCGATATAGTGCGCCGTCTCGGGTTGAAGCCGCCAAAAGGAAAAATTGGGAAAGTCGGCATAGAAGCCGGCCTCGGGATGCCGCGCCAGGAAGCGGCGCCGAACGCTCTCATCGGCGGTCCGCTCGGCCGTGCCGGTCAGCGTGACACGGGCGCCTTGGAGGGGATCCGCCAGCGCGCCGGTCGCATCGATCAGGATCGAGGCACGCCGGTCCTGCGCCAGATTGGCCGTGTGACGTGCCAGGGTGGAGATCAGGAACACAGGCGCGCCCTCGGCGTCCGTGGCGAGGGTGATTAACGAGGCATAAGGGTAACCACTTTCGCTATGCATGGTCGCCAGCGCGCCCTTTGTCGCGCGCCGCGTAAGCGCCCGCGCATCGGCCGCAATCTCGGATTTCGAAGGTTTTTCGGGTGCCTTATTTACTTGCGCCATGATGATAATTGTTCCATGCCCCTAAGGATGGGTGGCGCGCTTGCCCTGAAGCTGCCACAATTCACCGCAGCCTCACCCTTCAAGACATTTTAACGCTGCAAGGGGCCCCCCAATGCCAACCATTGCACTTGTCGACGACGACCGGAACATTCTGACCTCCTTGCGCATGGTGCTCGAGGCGGAAGGCTATAAGACACAGACCTATAACGATGGCGCAAGCGCCCTCGACGGCCTGGCCGACAACCCTCCCGATCTCGCCATCCTTGATATCAAGATGCCGCGTATGGACGGCATGGAGCTGCTCCGCCGGCTGCGCCAGCGCAGCGAGCTGCCCGTCATCTTCCTGACCTCCAAGGACGAGGAAATCGACGAACTGTTCGGCCTCAAGATGGGCGCCGACGACTTCATCCGCAAACCCTTCCCGCAGCGGCTTCTGGTGGAGCGCGTCAAGGCGGTGCTGCGACGGGCGCAACCCCGCGACACGACGGCCGTGGTCGAGGACAAGTCCAAGGTTCTGGAGCGCGGCAAGCTGAAGATGGATCCGGAGCGGCATACCTGCCTCTGGGACAACCGTCCGGTCACGTTAACCGTGACGGAGTTCCTCATCTTGCAGGCGCTTGCGGCACGTCCCGGCGTCGTGAAAAGCCGCGACGCCCTGATGGATGCGGCCTACGACGATCAAGTTTATGTCGACGACCGCACCATCGACAGCCACATCAAGCGGCTTCGGAAGAAGTTCAAGGCGGTCGATACCAGCTTCGACGTGATCGAGACGCTGTACGGCGTAGGCTATAGGTTCAAAGAGTAGCGGATCGAAATGCCATGACCGCCGAAGCGGACAGGTCCTGGCAGGAAGAGGAAGCCGGAACCTTTCGGGAGAAATGGCGCCGGGCGTGGCGCCTGACCCTCGCCCGTTCGCGGCGCGCCTGGCGCAAGCTCCGATTCTACCTTCCTTTCAGGCACGGCTTCTCCAGCCTTACGCGACGCATCGTCGTGCTGAACCTGATTGGGCTGGCGATCCTTGTTTCGGGCATCCTTTATCTCAACCAGTTCCGCGCCGGGCTCATCGACGCCAAGGTGCAGAGCCTGCTTACCCAGGGCGAGATCATAGCGGGCGCGCTCGCGGCTTCCGCCGCACTCGACACAGATCAGGTGCCTATCGATCATGAGCGTCTGCTCGAGCTCGAAGCGGGCTCGGGCGAGGACGACGCTTTCAGCGGCTCGCTGGAATTCACCATCGATCCGGAGCGCGCCGCGCCCATCCTGCGGCGGCTGGTGAAGCCTACGGGCAGCCGCGCGCGCATCTATAACCGCGACGGCGGGCTGATCATCGATTCCGATACATTCTTCTCGCGCGGACAGGTGCTTCGTTACGATCTACCGCCGCCGAACGTCGAGGATACGGACGCGCTCACGTCGTTCTGGCGCGGCGTCAAATCGCATGTCGGCCAGTCCGATCTGCCGCTCTACACGGAGATTGGCGGCGAGAACGGCAAGGCCTATCCGGAGGTCGCGTCGGCCCTGACCGGGACCGCCATTCCCATCGTGCGCGTGAACGATAAGGATGAGCTCGTGGTTTCGGTCGCGGTGCCAATACAGCGCATGCGCGCCGTGCTCGGCGTCTTGCTGCTCTCCACGAGAGGCGGC
>DASQLK010000251.1:0-8439 GCA_035630055.1 Methyloceanibacter sp.
GTAGGCGAGCACGTCGGCGGCCTGGAGCACCGGGTAAGCGTAGAGCCCGACGCTGGAGCCTTCGCGATTCTTGCCAGATTTCTCCTTGAACTGGGTCATGCGGTTCAGCCAGCCGAGACGGGCTACGCAATTGAAGATCCAGGCGAGCTCGGCATGGCCGGACACCTGGCTCTGGTTGAACACGATATGCTTCGTTGGATCGATGCCCGACGCGATGAAGGCGGCGGTGACTTCGCGCGTGTTGTGCGCGAGTTCCTGCGGATCCTGGAACACGGTGATGGCGTGCAGGTCGACCACGCAATAAAGGCAGTCATGGTCGGCCTGGAGTGCCACGAATCGGGTGATGGCGCCGAGATAGTTGCCAAGATGAAGGTTCCCCGTCGGCTGCACGCCGGAGAAAACGCGGGTCTGATGTTGCATTTGAAGCCCCTGACGAAGGCGCGGTTATGACCCGGGTGCGAAGCCCACGCAACCGCTTCATTCCAGGCGCGATATCGGTAAAGATCGGCGGATGGGACAGCCATCGAGCCTTGAAATGAGGCCCTATCGGGCCTCCGATTACAAACGCGTCTTGGAGATCTGCATCGCGGCATTCGAGCCGATCCACCAAGGCTTCGAGTCGGCGCTCGGCCAGCGGATCTTCGACCTCCAATACAATGACTGGAAAGACCGCTACGCGGCGACCATTCGCACGATCGCGCCGGATGATGAGAAGATTAAAGTGTATGTGGCTGTGCTTGACGGCAGTGTGGCCGGCTTCATCTTCCTGCTGATCGACGCGAAGCGCCAAACGGGCGAGCTCGGGTTGAACGCCGTCGATCCGCCGCTGCAGGGACTCGGCATCGGCAAAGCGATGTACGCATTCGCACTCGCGACGCTGAAAGAGCATGGCGCGCTCATAGCCTGCGTCGGAACAGGGGGCGACGAGGCCCATGCGCGGGCGCGAAGAGCTTACGCGGCCGCAGGCTTCGACAGGGGGATACCGGGCATCTACCTCTTCAAGACTTTGTAGCTTGCCGGCTCACGCCAGGGCGCGAATATGGCGCGGGACCGTGGCGGGCAGCGCCTGATGCATGGCCTCGATCTGCTCGGCAATGGCCACGGTGCGCTGGGCCATGGCGAAATGCAGGCGCTCCACCATGCGGCCTTCGACGACGATGACGCCTTTGGCGGCGTTCTCCGGTTGACCGAACGCGTCGATGACCTTGCGCGCCCAGACAATCTCCTCATCCGTCGGCGAGAACACATCGTTGCAGGGCGCCACCTGGCTCGGATGGATGAGGGTCTTGCCGTCCATGCCGAGGGTGCGGCCATGCTCGCACTCGACGCGCAGGCCCGCCTCGTCGTGGAAGTCGTTATAGACGCCGTCGAGAATATCGAGACGGTAGGCGCGCGCCGCGACGATGGTGACGGCGAGCCAGGGCACGATGGCGAAGCGGTCGTGCAGGGCGCGCGCCCGGGACTCCTTCAGAAGGTCGTTGGTGCCCATCACGAGGCAATCCAGGCGGTTCTCCGCGTAGACCGCGGTCGCGGCAATGGTGCGCGCATTGAGGATGGCCATCGGGGTCTCCATCATGGCCCAGAGGCGGATGGTCTCGGCTGCGTGCAAGGACTGCAGGATCTTGGCGGCGCTGATGATGTCGCCGGAATGCACAACCTTCGGCACGAGGATGGCGTCGGGACCGGCGGCGCAAGCGGCCTTCAGGTCGTCCATGCCCCAGGGTGTCTCCAGCGCATTGACGCGGATGACGACCTCGCGGCCGCCATACCCACCCTCCGCGACGGCAGCGCAGACGAGGTCGCGGGCAAGCGGCTTCGCATCCGGCGCGACGGCATCCTCGAGATCGAAGATGAGGGCGTCGGCGGGAAGGGTCTTCGCCTTTTGCAGGGCGCGGGCGTTTGAGCCTGGCATATAAAGCGCGCTGCGGCGCGGGCGACCGTGCATGCGTGGCTCCCCCTAAACTATGCTGCACTGCAGCATAACCCAGAGGAGTGTGGCTGGGAACCGGCTTTAGCGGCCGTCCTTGCCGAGGGCAGCCAGCAAGCTCTTGACGTTCATGGCGCCGAACAATTCGGCGGCCAGCGCATAGACGCCGAGCCCGGCGGCGACCAGAACCACAAGCGCAGACCCCTGCACGAGAAGCCCGGCCTCTGGTGCGAACCAGGGCGCCAGGAAAGACGTCAGGCCCCAGACCACGAGACCCATGAGAACGCTCGCCGCAGCGATGCCCGCTAATGCGCGCCGGAGCGGGGGATCGGTGACGAGCGCGCCGCGCTCGCTGAGCCCGAGCGCCAGCAGCACAACATTGAGCCAGCCGGACAGCGCGGCGGCGATCGCGATCCCCACGGCGCCGACGAAGGTAAAGAGCACGAGGCTCGCCACGACGCTCGCGGCCATGCTGACGACGGCATAAAGCATCGGCGTCTTGGTATCCTCGCGCGCGAAGAAGCCCGCCTGGAACACCTTGATGAGCACGAAGGCCGGAAGGCCGAGGGCGAAGGCGGAGAGGAGTTGCGCGGTGGCGCTTGCGTCGATCGCGGTGAAGGCGCCGCGTTCGAAGAGCACGCGAACAATGGGGCCGGAGGCGATGAAGAGCGCGACCGCGGCAGGCACCGTGAGGAGCAGCGCAAAGGCGATCGCGCGATTCTTGGTGGCAACCGCGGCGGCGGGATCACCGGCGCGGAGCTTGTGGCTGAGGTCGGGCAACAAGACGACGCCGATCGCAACGCCGATGACGCCGAGGGGAAGCTGGAAGATGCGGTCGGCATAATAGAGCCAGGACACGACACGGTCCTGCAGAGTGGCGATGATGGTGGCGATCACCATGGTGAGTTGCGCGATGCCGCCGGCGATGATGCCCGGTACGGCGCGGGCGAAGAGGAGGCGCATGTCGGGCGTGAGACGCGGCCTGGACAGCTTGAGGCGCATTTTGATGCGGGTGGCCGCTGCCGCGACCAGGATCACCTGCAACACGCCCGCAAGCGCAATGCCCCAGGCAAGCGCGATGCCGGCGGTGGAATCGGCGCCATAGCCGAGCGCGATGAGCGCAAGCAGGACAGCGATCAGGACCAGGTTCAGAAGCGTCGGCGCGAAGGCGGCGATGGCGAAACGGCGATAGGCGTTGAGGACGCCCGTGTAGAGCGCGACGAGGGACATGCAGACGAGATACGGCATCGCGATCCGCGCCAGCATGACGGTCAGATCGAACTTGGCGGGATCGGAAACGAAGCCCGGCGCCAGCACAAGCATGAGCCACGGCATCGCGAGTTCCGCGACCAAGGTGAAGACGACGAGGATGAGGGTGAGGCCTGCCAGAGCCTCTTCGGCGAAGCTTCGTGCGGCATCCTCGCCATGGCCATGCAGCCGCGTCGTAAATAGCGGAATGAAGGCGGAATCGAAGGCGCCTTCGGCGAAGAAGCGGCGGAACATGTTCGGGATCCGGAACGCGACAAAAAAGGCATCCGCCACCGGGCCGGCACCAAGCACCGCCGCAATCAGAATGTCCCGCACGAAACCAAGCACGCGGCTCAGGCTCGTCATGGCACCGACAGTGGCAACTGCGCGATAGAGCGCCATGGCTTAGCCTGGGTGAAACAAGCGGCGGCTCAGGCCGCGGACTGCGTTGCGCCGTCGCGGCGCTTGGTGAGAGCCTTTAAGAGCCGCTCGCGGATCGTGCCCTCGCGCGTGGCGCTGGTGATCTTTTTGCCGGTCAGGTCGGTGACATAGAAAACATCGACCGCCTTTTCGCCGAAGGTCGCTATATGCGCCGATGCAATGTCGAGATTCATGTCGGAGATCTCGCGCGTGACGTCATGCAGAAGGCCCGGGCGATCGAGGCCGTTGATCTCGATCACGGTGAGCGCGTCGGACAGCGTGTTGTCGATCACGACCTGTGGCTCGACGCTGAATGCGGAGAGACGCGCCTTCGCCTTCTTCTTGGTGTTGGCGACGTCGGCAAGACGCGCCTCGCCCTTCAGCAGCCGCTCGATCATGACCGCGATCTTCTTCGCGCGCCGTTCCTCGTCATCGGCGCGATCGAACTCACGCTCGAGATGAATGGTGTCGAGCGCCATGCCGTCGCGGGTCGTCGAGATTTGCGCGTCGACGATGTTGGCGCCGGCGCCCGCGCAAGCCCCGGCGACCATGGCGAGCAGGCGCGGATGGTTCGGCGCGAGGAGGGTGATCTCGGTCACGCCGCGAAAGGCATCCGTGGAAATATGCGTGACGAGCGACTTTGACTGCTTTGCGGCATCGCGCAGGAGCTTGGCATGTTCGATGACCACATCGAGGTCGGTGCGGAGCCAGTAGGAGGGATAGTGCCGCTCGATGAAGCGATCGAGATCCCCCGCGTTCCAGTCGCCGAGGCGGGCGCGGAGCGCATCCTGCGCGCGCGATACCCGCTCGCTGCGGGTGAGGGTGATGTGGCCGCCACCGAGGATCGGCTCCGTCTCGAAATATAGCGTGCGCAGGAGCTGGCCTTTCCAGCCAGTCCAAACGCCCGGCCCGACGCCGCGGATGTCTGCAACGGTCAGCACCATGAGGAGCTTGAGGCGCTCGCGGCTCTGCACCAGTGCAGCGAAGTCGCGGATCGTCTTCGGGTCGTTGAGATCGCGGCTCTGCGCGAACTGGCTCATCGCCAAATGATGCTCGACAAGCCAGGTCGCGGTCTCGGTCTCCGAGGGCGTAAGGCCGAAGCGGGGGCCAAGCTCGCGGGCAATACGCGCGCCGGCGATGGAGTGGTCCTCGTCCCTGCCCTTGGCGATATCATGCAGCAGCACGGCAACATAAAGTGCGCGGCGGCTGTCGATGGTGCGGATGATCTCGGTCGAGACGGGATGCTCGATGGCGTAGCGGCCGCGCTCGATGCCGGAGAGAAACCCGATGGTGCGGATCAGGTGCTCGTCCACGGTGAAGTGGTGATACATGTTGAACTGCATCATCGAGACGACGCGGCCGAACTCCGGGATGAAGCGGCCGAGCACGCCCGCCTCGTTCATCTTGCGCAGCGCGCCTTCGGGATCGCGACCGTCCATGATGAGGCGCAGAAAGAGACGGTTGGCGATCGGATCGTTGCGGAGGTTGTCGTCGATGAGACGGAAGCTCGAGCGCACCTGACGCAGCACCTCCGGCGAGAACGAAGCCTGATGCTCGTCGGCCAGCACGAAGAGGCGAATGAAGTTCACCGGGTCCTTGGCGAACGCGTCCTTCGCCACGGCGGAGATGCGGCCGTTCTCGATGCGGAAGTCCGAGGTGCGGCGCAGCTTGGCGCGGCGCCGCCAGCCGAACGGCGCGAGCAGCGTGTCCAAGGACGGCAGCGACTTCAGCTGCTTTATCTCGAGCGCGGAGCAGACGATGCCGGTGAGAGAGCCGACCTCTTTCGCGACCAGAAAATAGTGCTTCATGAAACGCTCGACGGCGCTCAAGCCCGCGTGGCCGCGATAGCCGAGACGGTCGGCCATCTGACGCTGGTGATCGAAGGTGAGGCGCTCTTCGGCGCGGCCGGTCATGAAATGCAGATTGCAGCGCACCGCCCAGAGGAAGGCCTCGCAGCGACGGAAGCTGCGATACTCCGTGCGGGTGAAGACGCCGGCCTCGACGAACTCCTCCTCGGCCTTGTCGGGATAGAGGTGCTTCGCGAGCCAATGCAGCGTATGGAGATCGCGCAAGCCGCCTTTGCCGTCCTTGACGTTCGGCTCGACGCGGTAGCGTGAGGCGCCGGAGCGCGCGTGGCGCGCGTTCTGCTCGGCGAGCTTGGCCTCGATGAAGGGCCGCGCATTGCCTTCGAGCACATCCTTGCGGAAGCGCTGCTGGAACTCGGCGTAAAGGGTGGCATCGCCGAGGATGAGACGCGCATCGAGGAGTGCGGTGCGGATCGTCATGTCGGAGAGGCTGAGGCGCACGCATTGATCGATGGTGCGCGTCGCGTGGCCCACTTTGAAGCCGAGGTCCCAGAGCAAATAGAGCATGTATTCGGCGACGCTCTCGCCCCAAGCGGTCTGCTTGTACGGCAGCAGGAACAGGAGATCGATGTCGGACCCCGGCGCAAGAAGGCCGCGGCCGTAACCGCCTTGCGCAACCACGGCCATGCGCTCGGCGGCGGACGGGTTCTCCGCGCGGTAGACATGGTTGGTGGTGAAATCGTAAGCGAGGCGGATCAGGGCGTCCTGAAAGTCTGAGAGGCCGGCGGCGCAAGCGCGGCCGTCGCCGTCGCGTTCGAGCTGGCGCTCGGCAGCGGCATGGGCTTCCTTCACGAGGTGCCGCAAGCGCTCGACGAGCGCCATGCGCAGGGAAGTGTCCTGGCCGGAATATTCGTCCGCGAGCTCGGCCGCCTCGTGCCGCAGAAGGTCAAGGTCGAAGTAAGGCGGCTGGCGCGGTGCGGGCTGATCCATGGGCTTTAGCTCTAGCACGAAGGCTTTTAAGGCTCGTCACCAGAGCGAAGCAAATCCTTGAGTGTGTAGAGCGCTTCGAGCGCCTCCTTCGGCGTCATGGCATCCGGGGCGAGGTTCCTGATCGCCGCTTCAAGCCGGGATTCCACAGTCTCGGGAGCGGGCGCCCGGGCCGCACGGAAGAGCGGCAGATCTTCGACAAGCTCCGTCCGCTTCGGGCGGCCGTCCTCCTTCTCCAGGACGGTCAGGACTTCCGCCGCGCGGGCGAGGACCGGATCGGGCAGCCCGGCGAGCTTGGCCACGTGGATGCCGTAGGAGCGGTCGGCGGCGCCCTTGATGACCCGGTAGAGAAAAACAATGGAATCCCGCCATTCCTTCACCTCGACGGTCGCGTTGGCGGCGGCGGCAAGCTTGTCCGCGAGCGCCGTCAGCTCGTAATAATGGGTGGCGAAGAGGATGCGAGCGCGCGTCACCTCGTGCAGATATTCGAGCGCGGCCCAAGCGATCGACAGGCCGTCGAAGGTCGCCGTGCCGCGGCCGATCTCATCGAGCACGACGAAGGAGCGCTCGGTCGCCTGATTGAGAATGGCTGCGGTCTCGACCATCTCAACCATGAAGGTCGAGCGGCCACGGGCGAGATCGTCGGCCGCGCCGACGCGGCTGAAGAGGCGGTCGACGATGCCGAGATGGGCGCTTGCGGCCGGGACGAAGGAGCCCATCTGCGCGAGCACGACGATGAGCGCGTTCTGGCGCAGGAAGGTGGACTTGCCGCCCATGTTTGGACCCGTCACGACGAGGATGCGCGTGCCCTCCTCGTTGCCAAGCAGGCAATCGTTACCGACGAAGCTTGCACCATCGCCGCGGCGCAGGGTCTGCTCCACTGTCGGGTGACGCCCATTCTCGACCGCGAAGACGAGGCTGTCGTCCACCTTGGGCCGGACGTAGTTCTGCTCGATGGCAAGCTCGGCGAGGGCCGCATAGTGATCGAGCTCGGCGAGCGCGGCGCTGGCCTCCGCCAACGCCTGCTCCTCGGCAAGCACCTCGGCGGTCAATTCGGCGAATGTCTCGAGCTCCAGCGCGAGCGCGCGGTCGGCGGCGGTCGTGATGCGGGCTTCGATCTCGGCAAGTTCGCGGGTCGAGAAGCGCATGACATTGGCGAGGGTCTGGCGATGGACGAAGATCTGGTCGTGGGGAGGGGCAGCAAGCGTCGCGGCGTGCAATGCAGTCACCTCGACGAAATAGCCCAGCACATTGTTGTGCCTGACCTTGAGCGCCTTGATGCCGGTCGCCTCGGCATAGGTGGATTGGAGGCCGGCGATCACCTGACGGCTGCCGTCGCGAAGCGCGCGGTGCTCGTCGAGATCGGCGTCATAGCCGTCGCGGATGAAGCCGCCGTCGCGGGCGTTGAGCGGAAGGCTTTCGCTGAGCGCGGCAGACAGCGACGTGACGACCTGAGACGGGGCGGCGGCGAGGCGTTCGGCAATCCCCATCAGTTCGCGAGGCAGGCCAAGCGCCAGGCCCATCTGCAAAAGCTCGTTGGCAAGGCCATGCGCGGCGGCGATCGCGGTGCGGACGACGCCGAGATCGCGCGGTCCGCCGCGGCCGAACGACAAGCGCGCCAGCGCACGGGCGAGGTCAGGCACGGATTTCAGCTCGCGGCGCAGGCTTTCGCGCAAGCGCGGCTCATTCACGAGATAGCCGACGGCATCGAGGCGTGAACTGATCGCGGCGATGCCCGTGAGCGGGCTTGCAAGCCGGCTTGCGAGCTCGCGCGCGCCGGCGCCTGTCACGGTGCGGTCAATGGCGGCGAGCAAGCTGCCTGCCCGGGCGCCCTGGTTGGAGCGCGTCAGTTCTAGATTGGCGCGGGTCGCCGCATCGATCAGGAGCAGCGTTGCGGCACTCTCTCTGCGGGGCGCACGCAGGAAGGGCGCCTTCCCGACTTGCGTGATCTCGATATAGGTGAGGAGGCCGCCAAGCGCGGCAAGCTCGGGGCGCGTAAACTCGCCGAAGGCGTCGAGGGCGGCAACGCCGAGCCGCTCCTTCAGGGCGCGC
>DASQLK010000252.1:0-5465 GCA_035630055.1 Methyloceanibacter sp.
ATGTGTCTTTGGCTTCTTCGGCTGAAGATCTTCGATATCCATGCTGCCATCCTAGCATCGCCCCGCGCGGTTCTCTAACGTCCGCGCCGACGCAACGACAGCCATTGCAGATGAGGGACATCATGCCGCCAGAGACGATGACCGTGGTCGAGGCGACCGGAAGCGGCGGCCCGGAGGTTTTGGGTCTGGCGACGCGCGGAGTGCCGACCCCAGGCCCCGGCGAGGTCCTGATCGCGGTGAAGGCGGCCGGCGTGAACAGGCCGGACGTCCTCCAGCGCCAAGGCCTTTACCCGCCGCCGAAGGGCGCGTCGGATCTGCTTGGCCTCGAGGTGGCCGGAACGGTCGTTGCCCGCGGCGAAGGGGCGACACGCTTCAAGGATGGCGATCAGGTCTGCGCCCTCGTCAACGGCGGCGGCTACGCTGAATTCGCGGTCGCCCCGGAAGCGACCACGCTACCAGTGCCGCAAGGCTTGAGCTTTCCGGAAGCCGCGGCGCTCCCCGAAACCGTCTTCACCGTCTGGCACAACGTATTCCAGCGCGGCGGCCTCAAACCCGGCGAGTGGTTGCTCGTGCATGGCGGCGCGAGCGGGATCGGCACGACCGCGATCCAATTAGCATCGGCGCTCGGCGCGCAAGTGCTTGCGACGGTCGGCAGCGACGCGAAGATCAAAGACTGCGAGGCTCTCGGTGCCGTGCGCGCGATCAATTACAAGACCGAGGACTTCGTTGAGGTCGTGCGTGAGGTGACGGAAGGCCACGGCGCCGACGTCATTCTCGACATGGTTGGCGGCGATTACATCGAGCGCAACCTGAAAGCCGCGGCGCTGGAGGGACGCATCGTGCAGATCGCGTTCCTGAAAGGCTCCAAGGTCGAGATCGACCTGATGCGGCTCATGATGCGCCGCCTTACCCTCACCGGCTCGACCCTGCGCGCGCAGACAGCGGAGACCAAGGCACGGATGGCGAAAGAGATCGAGGCGCGCATCTGGCCCCTCGTCGCGGGCGGTCAAATGAAGCCGGTGATCGACTCGGTGTTCAGCCTGAAGGACGCCGTCGGCGCGCATCGCCGCATCGACGATGCCGAGCATATCGGCAAGATCGTCCTGGCCATCGATTAGTGCCGACTCAGTTCGTGAACGGCATCAGCAGCCAGATCGCGGCGCAGGTCACGATGCCCACGATAATGTTCATTGGAATTCCGATCCGCAAGAAGTCCGCGAACCTGTAGTTGCCGGTCGCGTAAACCATCGTATTGGTCTGATAGCCGATCGGCGTCGCGAAGCTTGCGCTCGCGCCCATCATCACCGCAACGAGCAGCGGACGCGCATCGACACCGAGCCCGTCCGCGATGCCGATCGCGATGGGCGTCAGGACAACGGCGACAGCGTTGTTGGTGATGAGCTCAGTAAGCCCGACAGCGAGGAAGTAAAGGGTCACGAGGAGGACGAGCGGACTGCCCCCGCCCAGCAGCGGCTCGATGTTGTCGACGATGGCGTGGATGGCCCCGCTTTTCTCCATGCCCACCCCGATCGCCAGCATGGCAAAGATGAGGACGAGTATGCCTCCGTCGATCGACGCCCACGCTTCCTCCGCATCGATGCAGCGCAGGAGCAGAATAACCGCGACCCCGAGGACGGCAAGGCCTTCGATCGGCATCACGTTGAGAGCGGCAAGCACGACGACGCCGAGAAGGGTGGCGATGGCGATCGGTGCCTTGCGCCTGCGATAGCTGCGCGACCGGGGCGTCGTGATGTTGATGAGATCGGTCTCCTCCGCGGCCGCAGCGAGCCCGTCCGGCGTCCCCTCCAGCAAAACGCGGTCGGCCGGGCGCAGACGCACCGACGCGAGATCGAAGCCAGGCAGATAGCGATGCCGGCTGATGCCGAGCAGTCGCACCCCAAAGCGTCCGAGCCGCATCTCGCTCACCGAGCGGAACGGCCTTGCGCGACCCGATGCAAGCACGGCTTCGACAATGATCTTGCCCTTGTTGTCCTCGACCGGCTCTACCCCGAGGATCTCGAAGCCTTGCTCCCCATGCAGGGTGAGAACCTCGGCCATGGCGGCGAGGATGACGATACGGTCGCCGGCTTGCAGCTTGGAGTCGAGGACCGCTTCGCGAAACGATCGGAACGACTGCCCTTCGCGCTGCAAAGCGATGAGCTCGATGCCGGGACGATTGACCTGCTTCACGTTCTTCAACGCCTTGCCGATAAAGGGCGCGCCTCGAGAGACCGTGAGCTCGGTGAGAAAAGAGACATTGCCGTTCTCGACCAAAAGATCAGCCTTGCCCATCCGCTTCGGCAAAAGAAGCCGAGCTAGAATAAGCATGGTGATGCAGCCGACTGCCGCGACGATGATCCCCACCGGCGTGATCTCGAAGATGGTGAAAGCCGGCTGGCCATGCGTGCGCGCTACGCCGTCGACGATGAGATTCGTGGAGGTCCCGATCAAGGTGCACGTTCCGCCGAGAATGGCGGCGTAGGACAGCGGGATGAGAAGCTGGGTCGGCGCCATGCCTACGCTCCGCGCCAGCCGCACCACGATCGGAATGAGCACCATCACCACCGGCGTATTGTTCATGAATGCCGACGCTACAATCGTCCCCGCGAAGAAGAGCACGATCGTACTTTTCGGACGCAAGGTTGCTCTCGATGTGATCCAGGACGCCGCTGCGTCCAGGGTGCCGGTCCGCACCAGCGCGCCGGAAAGGACGAACATCGCGCCGATGGTGATCGGCGCGCTGTTGGAGAACACGCCCATCACGTCTTTGGTGTCGATGATGCCGAGGATGAGAAACGCGGCGGCGCCGGCGATGGCAATCACGGCGGGCGGAAAACGCTCCAGCAGAAAGGCGGCAAACGTCGCGGCCAGAAGCGCGATCGCGATCGCGGCCTGATGCTGCTCTATGAAGCTCGCCAAGGTCTCGTGCCGCCCTTTGTGGGGTCCCGTAAGGCGCGCAGTGTGCCGCAGAGCGCGATTAGGCGTCCACCTTGAAAAAAAACGGCCAAAAGCGGCCTGCGCCGCGTGCCACTACGTCAATTTTAAATGGATTAAGGACAATTTGGGTTTAGGTTAACGTGGTCTTCCCCGGGTAGCGTGTGAGTGCGTAAAGTGTCTGATCAGACCCATTTAGAGATTTTGCGGCGCGGGCCGCGCGCCTGGAACGCCTGGCGCAGCGAGAATCCCGCTGCCGCCGCGAACCTCAACGGAATCTCCCTAAAGCTCGGCGAGCGCCAGATGGGGCCGATCAATGGCGGCCCGATCAATCTCAGTGGCGCGCAATTGCGCGCCGCGAAATTGCGCTATGCGAGCCTGCTCAGCGCAAACCTCGAAGGCGCCGAACTCGCCGACGCCGACCTCACCCACGCGCGGCTCGACGGCGCCAATCTTGCCGGGGCCAACCTCTCGAATGCTGCACTCGATCACGCGGATATGTCTGCCGCGAACCTATCGGGCGCCAACCTCTCCGGAGCCAGCTTGCTGGAGGTACGGAATCTCAGCCAGAAGCAGCTCGATGCTAGTCTCGGCGATGGGACAACGTTATTGCCTCCCCGGCTCGCGCGCCCGGCGCGCTGGCCTGGAGCATCGACCGCGAGACCATCGGTGGAGAGAGCTACGGTGGCACGGCCGCAGACTTTCGCGGCCACGGCCTCCCAACCGCGACGCGCCCGGACGCGGTCGCTGGTTCGGCTTGCCATCATCATGCTTCTTTGTGCCGACGCGGCGCTCATTTACATCCTGAATACGCAAGACGCAGACGTTACGGGCAGCGTCGAGAGCCGTGAGACAAGCAACGGGGAGATCGCACGCAAAACGACGCCCGCGATTCCAGCGGAAACTCAGGAGAGCCGCGAAGCTGGCGATGGAGGCCTAGCGGGTAACACTGCGCCCGCGATTCCAGCGGAAACTCGGGAGAGCCGCAACGCTGGCGACGGGGAGCTCGCGGGCAAGACTGCGCCCGCGATCCCACTGGAACCTCGGGATACGGATCGTCGAGCTCCTAATCTTATCCCTCCGAGCACCGCCACCCCCGACCTAGTCGGTGATGCTGCGGTCCCCACGCAGGAGACCGCCCGCCACGGCACCGACCCCGAACGTGGCAGCCTCGCAGCCGAAACACCGTTGTTGTCAGTGGAGAAGACCGACCCGCCGGTTGGAGACGAGCGTCCCGCCGCATTGGCCTCCGTGGAGCCTCCGACAGTGCCCGCTGCACCGCAAGCGCCGGACACAGCCACGGCGGCCTTGCCTCAGGATGATCTCCGCGTCACCACGGTGCCGGATGCGCTTGACCCGCCGCCGCCGCTGCCATCGCGCAAGCCGGCTGCAGAGAGCCTCGCAGCGATTCCGGTTGGTCCTCAAGCACGCGGCATCAAAGCGTTGCCGACAAAGCCAGCTACGCCGTCCACCCCCCGGAAAACGCCGGAAGCCGCGGGCCGCGCTGCCGTCTCTGATGTGCTCGCCGGCGGTCTTTAAGATTAGTTCAGTCTGAGTGTCAGGCCGACCTGGGCGGCAATCGCGTCGAAATCATCGTTGTGATCCCCGCGCACCGCGATATAGGCTTGCGTGTACTGGCCGACTTCGAAGTCGACGCCGACGCGGCCGAAGACGGTAGTCGGCGACTCGTCGAATGAAAATTGGACGCCTTCAACCCGGATCTCGTTGTCGTAGTCGAAGCGGTAGTCGACGCCCGCCTGCAAGAACGGCCGCAGGATCGTCGTCCCCCGCACCATCGTGGTGAAGAAACGCGAAGACAGCGTTCCCGAGAACGCGTCGATCTCGCCTTCGCCGTAGGTGAGGCCGACGCTGTCGGTGTGACGATCGGTTTCGATGCTGTAATAATTGAGGCCGCCGCGCAGATCGACTTTGGTGCCCCCCCATGCCGGCATGACCGTGCCGCCCGCAAGCGTGCCGGAAAATCCCGATGTGTCGAAGCTCGAATGCGATCCCGTAACCGCATCATGCACCGACGCCTCGCCGAACTGGCCGGAGGCGAGAGCGAGGCCGTACAGCCGCCCATTGGTCAGGAGTCCGTAGCCGCCGGCCGAGCCGCTATCGAGCGAGGCATCCCCGGCATGTCTCACCCCGAGTTCCCGCAACACTCTGTTGGAGCCGAAGTCGATATCCGTGTTGGTGTAGTTGCCGAAGACGCCGAAGGTCAGCGTCTCTCTCGGGAGGTTGAACGCCCTCGATCCATCGAAGCGCAAGCCAAGCGTTGCTCCGGCATCGGTACTGTCGAAGTCCGGCGACTTGCCGATATTCACGCCGCCTGCCGTCATGTCGAAGCCGTCATGGTCCGTGAAGGCGACGCCGGAGATGCCGAAGGTCGCAACCGTCGGCGTCAGGCTGCGCATCGAAGCCGCGGAGCTGAAACCCGCAATGGCGCCTTCATAGACGGTGGTGGACAGCGCGAAGTCGCTGAGTTGCTGACTGGCCTGCAAGCTCGCCGAGCTGAGCGCCGAGGCGAC
>DASQLK010000253.1:0-11976 GCA_035630055.1 Methyloceanibacter sp.
GAGCCCGTGCCGCCGGAGATGACGACGTTGCAGCGCACGCGGCCGATGACGGCAAGGAGGACCTTGCCTTCCGGCGTGATGGAGCCGTATTTGACGAGCTGCTCAAGGGTGAGGCGATCGCGCCTGAACTTACGGATCGTGAGAGCGGGGCCGTCGATGGCGAGCGGCGGCGCGATCACGTTGACGCGGCTGCCGTCAGGGAGGCGGGCGTCGCAGATCGGGCTCGATTCATCGACGCGGCGGCCGACCTGGCTCACGATGCGCTGACAGATGTTCATGAGCTGCGCGTTGTCGGCGAAGCGGATTGCCGAAGCTTCGACCTTGCCGCCGACCTCGATGTAGGTTGTCTCGGCGCCGTTGACCATGATGTCGGCGATGTCGTCGCGGGCGAGCAGCGGCTCCAACGGACCATAGCCCAAGACGTCGTTGCAGATGTCCTCGAGCAGTTCCTCCTGCTCAGCGATCGACATGACCACGTTCTTGATGGCGACGATCTCGCTGACGATGTCGCGGATCTCTTCGCGCGCCGCGTCCGGCTCCAGCTTCGAAAGCTGGGTCAGATCGATCGTGTCGATAAGGGCGTTAAAGACCGTGGTCTTGACGTCGTAATATTCCTCCGAGCGCGGCCGCTCGATGGGGCGGCGCTCGGGCTTGGCCGGGAGCTGTCCGGCAGCCTGCCCCTTCGCTTCGGGAGCCGGCATTGCCACAGGCTGCGGCGCTGCCGCGGGCGCCTCCTGGCGGGGCGCTGGCGCCGCCGGCTTCTCAGCCGGAACAGTCGCTGTCGAGTTACTCCGCTTACCGAACATGACGTTACGCGCGCGCCTTTGTCAGCCTCAGGCGGCTGAGAATGGGGGACAACAATGACGGCCGCTCCTGCTTCTGCTCGGAACGATCCGTGAGGACATTGGCGAGGTGCCGGAACTGCTCGGCGACCCTCGACTTCTCGGCGACTTCCTCGATCATCTGACCGTTGTTGGCGGCCGTGCCAAAGAGCTGGGCGTCGAAATCGAAAATCGCCTTCGGCTCAAGCTCGATGGCGTGGCCGAAATCCTTGACCGAAATTTCCGGACGTTTCGGCACGCCGACCTGGTTGAGCACGAGAACTGGCGGGCGGTCGTTAGGCCGCGTCGATTTGAGCTGATCGACCAGGTTCTTCGTGTTGCGGAGATTGGCCAGATCGGGCATCGCGGTAATGACGACGTGATCGGCTTTGAGGAGCAGGTCCTTGGCCCAGCCGGTCCAGAGATGGGGCAGGTCGACGGCGACCCACGGCACATTCTCACGCACGACATCGAGAACCGTTTCGCAGGAGGCGGCTTCCACGTCGTAAGCGCGGTCGAGCGTACCCGGCGCGGCAAACAGGCTGAGATGATCGGAGCAGCGCGACAGGAGACGA
Organism: Methyloceanibacter sp.; assembly: GCA_035630055.1. Taxonomy (GTDB): domain Bacteria; phylum Pseudomonadota; class Alphaproteobacteria; order Rhizobiales; family Methyloligellaceae; genus Methyloceanibacter. The sequence goes on from DASQLK010000253.1 coordinate 1,397, forward strand.
TCGAGCAAGACTTCGTCGACGCGATCGGGGGTTGCGAGCGCGTCGGCGATGCCCTGCAAGGGATCTTGATTGAAATCGAGGCCGGCGGTGCCGAATGGGAGATCGAGATCGGCGATAACCACGTCGCTCGCCAGCGACGTGGCGATGGCGAACGCGGTGTTATGGCAGACCGTGCTCGAGCCCGAACCGCCCTTGGCGCCGACAAAGGCGATCACCTGGCCTACGGGCCCGGTGAGCGGATCGGTGTAAATAGTGGCGATGCTCTCGATGATCTGGGGCACGGACAGGGGCGCAACGACATATTCGCTGACACCGCGGCGCACGAGCTCGCGATAGAGGAGGACATCGTTGATATGGCCGATGATGATGACCTTGGTCCCGGCGTCGCAGACCTCGGCGAGGCGATCGAGATCGCCGATCATCTGCGCGCGGTCGAGCAGCGATTCGATGATGATCAGGTTGGGTGTCGAGGCGTTGCGATAGAAGGCGACCGCGGCTTCGACGCCGCCCATCTGCACGCTGACATGGGCTTTGGCGAGACGCCGATCCTCGGACGCATGCTGGATGATGGCGGCGGTCGCCTGGTCTTCGCAGAAGGCCTGGATATTCACGCGCGGGATGGGACGGGCCCGCGGCACGGCCGGCTGCACGTCGACAGGCTCGCGAAAAGGCTCGCCCTGCGCATGCACATCCTTGGAAAAGGCAGCCTCGGCCATTAATTCGCTCCTGCGGGCGCGATCTCGCTGGCGGTCGCACGCTCCGGAAGAGGCTCGTTGGCCGGAGTCCATTTCGATCCGGTGACTTCGCCGTTGACGTACTTGCCCCAGACGACGTCGCGACGTTCGCCAGGACGCGGGGTCTCCGGGCGCGGGCCAACGAGGTCGCGCGGGTTGGCGACAGCCATAGCGAGATTGCGCTGCGTGGAGCAGCCCATATTCGGGTAAGGCATGTTCTGCGGGTCGCTGCCGAGGTTTTCCGACCAGTCGCCGCAGTCGGGCGCCTTGGCGATGTACGTCAGGTATGAGAGGCGGAGGGGAGCGGCGGGATCGCCACCGGCATAATAGGGCTCGAGCACGACTTGGCCTTTGCCGATGCCCGCGGCGCGCAAGCCCCGGTTCACGTCATCGTAGGCGCGCATGGCGGCGCTCTCGTTGCGGCCGCCGGACGGCGCGCGAACCAACATCTGCTCGCCGCCCTGGTCGCTGTAATCGCGCAAAAAGGCCTGGAGCTGGAGCTGCTGGGTGCGGTTCAGGCCGCGCGCGCCAGGCGGCACCGCCAGATCGAGCGTGGCCTCACCCTGCTCCACCGTGATGGGGTGGCGCTGGTTGGGATTGGCGAGGGTGAAGGGCTCCTTGAAGCGCGGGCTCTTCCAGCAGCCGCCGAGGGGGACGGCGAGGACGGAGAGCGCAAGCAGTGCAAGCAGCGGCCGCGCGGCACGAAACCCGGCGCGCGATGAGCAGAAAATCTGAGCCATGATACTCCCCTCCAATTCCCTACTCGACGATAAAGCCGACATCGCCTTCGAAGCGGCCGACAGGAGCGCGCTCCGGATTGCGTCCATAGACGCGGTTCATCTGCCCGAGCAGGTCGCTCTGCACGTCCGACGCCCAGCCGAAGCCGTCGTCCGGGGTGGCGAGATCGCCACGGGCGGAGGGCCGCACGACATAGGGCGTCACCAGGACCACGAGCTCGGTCTCGTTCTTCAAGAAGTCGCGGCTGCGGAAGAGCGTACCCAGGATCGGCAGGTCCTTGAGGCCGGGATAGCCGCTGATGGCCTGCTTGGATTGATCCGACAGGAGGCCCGCCATGACGAGGGAGCCGCCGCTCGGCAGCTCGACCATGGTCTCGGCGCGACGCACCTTCAGGGCCGGGATAGAGATATTCTGCAGGACGACCGCGCCCTGATTGGAGAGCTCGCTGACCTCGGTCGAGACTTTCAGGCTTATGCGGCCCTCCGACATCACGACGGGCGTGAAGGCGAGGCCAATGCCGAATTTCTTGAACTCGACGGAAATGGTGCCGAGCTGCTGCGCGACGGGAATCGGGAATTCGCCACCGGCGAGAAAGTTTGCCGTCTCGCCTGAGATGGCGGTGAGGTTGGGCTCCGCCAGCGTATGCAGGAGACCGTTCTGCTCGAGTGCGCGCAACACGCTCTGCACGCGGCTCTGACCGCTCGTCCATTGCGTGCCGAAGCCGGAAGTGTTGCCCACGGCTGGATCGAGAGCCGGCAGGCCGGGCGGGCTGTTGGGCAGCCCTGGCACCGGCAAGAACGAAGTCGGCGATCCGCTCGCGTTCAGGAACGGCGCAAGCAGGCCGCCGCCGGCCGTGTTGATCGGGAAGGGCAAATTGCTGAGCGCGGCGAAAGCGAAGCTGCCTGAGTTCACGAGCGCGTTCAGGTCGACGCCGAACTGCTTGACGATGTTGCGCTCCATCTCGACGACGGAGACCTTGAGGAGGACCTGCTCGCGGCCCTCGACGGTGATCATGTTGATGACCTTGCCGCCTTCAGTGGGGCCGCTCGTGGTCGTGCTCGCGCTCATTTGCGGGCCGCCCTGCTCTGCGGCGGAGCTGCCTTGCGTCACGCTTGCGCCCTGGGGCAGACCCTTGCCCACGAAGCTGTTGGCGATCTCGCCGGCGCGGGTGGCGTCGATCGGAGAGGTCACCGTTCCCGTGAGGACGACGTTCTCGTTGAACGCTTGCACCTTGATATTCGAACCGGGAATGAGCTCGCCGAGGAGCGGGCCGAGCGCAGACAGGTCGCGCTCCACCGAGACTTCAAGGGTCGCGATCTGATTGCCGTTGCCGTCCATGAAGAAGATGTTGGCTTCGCCCACCGCGTTGCCGATCAGGTAGGCGCGGGTGGCGGTCTGTAGCACCGCGTCGATTTTTTGCGGGTTGGAGACCATGACGTCGCTGACCTCGCGCGGCAGCTCGACGATCATGGACTTGTTGAGGCCGAGCTTGACCGTGCGGGTCGCGGGGACCTCGCCTGGACCGATGCGCAGCAGCGAGCGGTGCTGCGTATCGACCGCACGCGCCGGCACGACGGCGGCAGCCGTCAGCGTCAGGCCCACGCAGACCAGCGTGACCAGAACTTTTAGAGTGCGACGCATTCCCCAGCCTTTTCTGTTATCGGCCCTGCTCGTCAGTCCGTTCTGTCAGTTCACGCCGAACGCCCGCGAAGGAACGCCATATTTCAACAAGCGCACGGTACCGGTGTTGGCATCGCCGATCTTGGCGGTCGTCTCGACTCCGGACGGCGTCGCATCCGCCAGGCTGCGCAGCGATAGCGAGATCTCGCCCATCGACTGCGCGAGCGCGAGAACTTCAGCCTCGCGCGGCGTGAGCTCGAGCGTCGCGGTCTTGCCGGTCGCGACCTTCTCGCCGTCGGCGCCTTCGAGGGCCTGCCCGATCGCAAGGACACGGACGTTCCGCATCACGGCCTCGCTGACGGGCTGCTCCCTGCTGCCGACCTGAATTTTGTGGGTGAGAAGTACGTCGACGCGGTCATTGGGAAGAATAAAGCCGCCGGCGGAGCTCTCCTCGGTGATGGGGGTGGAGACCGCGCGCATGCCGGCGGGCAGGATCGCAGCCATCACGCCGCCGTCGCTCACCTTGATGAGCTTCTGCTCCTTGATCGGCTCGCCGGCGATAAAGGGAGCCCGCGCGATGGAGCCAGCGAGATCGGTAGGAGCGTTGGGCTGGGTGTCTTTGGTCACGAGGCCGGGGGTCACGCCGTCGATAGGCCATTGCTGCCATCTCATGTCGTCGGCGCTGACGGAGTCGCCGAGCTTGAAGTCCTTGGCGGCCACCAAAACGTCGGTCGCGCCAACGGTCTTCTCGACCTGCTGCACCTCGCGGGGGCCGGAAACGATCGCCCGGGCAAGCCAAGCCGCGGCCAAAGCGGCAAAAATGGCGATGCCAAGAACGAGCACGCGCTTTCTTCTCATGACAGACTCTCTCCTTCGACGCCCCACGTCGCGACGAATGGCTCACTGTGACTTCGAAATCTCAACGCGGAGTTAATGGGCGTGCCAAATTGGCTGGAGACGGCGCGACAGATGGCGCAGTCCGGCCTTCTTCCAGCGCGGCGGGAACGTCGGCTCAGCGCTTGGCGGCTAACCGCCGAGTGCGGCCATGAAGGGTGTTTTGGGGTAGACCAGGAGACCGGCGGCGGCGAGGGCCACGGCGTAGGGCACGCCCTCCTTCGCGTCGTGCAGGCGGAGCAGCCAGCCCTGGGACGCGAGGGGCGACGGCAAAGGCAGGCTGCGAAGGGCGAGAATGCCCAAGGTCAGCGCACCGCCGAGAAGAGAGGCGTAGATCGCATAGTCGAGGAGATGCTCGTAGCCGAGCCAAAGGGCCGTAGCGGCAAAGAACTTCGCATCGCCGCCTCCAATCCAGCCTGCGGCGAAAAGTGCAAAGGTCAGGCCCAGCGCGATGAGCGCCACCAGAACGTGGAGGCCGATCGTCTCCCAACCCAAGCCTATCAGCGGCGCGACAACGAAGAATCCCGCCGCGAGCGCGAGAGAAAGGCGGTTGGACACGGTCATCGTGAACATGTCCGTGATGGCAGCGAACGCCATTGCGGCGGGAAAAATCGTGACGATGAGAAGGTTCGTGATCATGGCGGCACTCAGTTTCCCGGCAAGCGCTGAAATTGACGTTAATCGGCGCGTCGAACGGCACACGGCGCTTCGCGTGCCGTGACGGCGCAGATGTTTGCCAATCCTTCACCTTTTCGCGGTGTCATAGGAGCGTCCAGTCAAGGAAGCGTTCGATGGTTCCGTCCCGTACGATTCATGCGTCCCTCCTCTTCGCCGCCGCCGCGATGCTCATGCTGCCGACCTCGGCTGCACGCGCGCTCGGGCCAGACGTCAGTGTCAGCATCGATGAAGCTTCGATGCTCAGGCTGCAACGCCCAGCGGCGGAGATCATCATTGGCAATCCTTCCATCGCAGACGTCTCGGTGCAGAGCGGGAAGGTTCTCGTCGTGACGGGCAAGTCGTTCGGCGAGACCAACCTCATCGTCCTTGATGCGGAGGGCAAGGCCATCATCAACCGCAAGGTGAGTGTGCAGCAGAACGAGCGCGGTATCGTTTCCGTCTATCGAGGCGCCCAGCGCGCGAGCTATTACTGCGCTCCGAAATGTTCGACGCCGCTCGTCGTCGGCGATGAGCCTGAATATTTCGACTCGATCAGCAAGCAGATCAAAACCAAGCAGACGATCAGCCAATCCGCGGCGCAAGGCGACAAGCAAGAATAGACTTGAGCAGATAAGATCTCGGCGCAGCCTATTTGGTGATGCGCAGCTCGGAGATGTCCTTGCCGATCGCCTTGAAGGCGCTGATCAGCTCCGAATCGCTATTGGGCGCGAAATACTTGTCTTCGTCGGAAGCGCAGGACTGCAGCAGGCCAAGCCCTGCGTCCTCGCCGGCCATCTCAAAAGCAACCGTATAGATCGTGACGCCTGCTGCCTTGATGTTGTTGCAGGCCGTGAGCGTGCGCTCGTCCATCTTCGCCGTGAGGGTGGACGAGCTTGTGGATGTGGTCCCGAGACGGCCCTGCGAGACATAGCCGTAAATAGAGTACCAGGACTTCAGGAATGTACTCTGCGGGTAATAGGTGTTCACGCCGTCGGTCATGAGGATCAGGATTTTCTGGTTCTCTTCGGCATTGTAGGCCCGGCCTTGAGCGAACGGTTCGCCGGGAGACAGCGCGCGCCAGCCCCACATCGCGCCTTCGACGACACCGGTCGCGCCCTCCGCCTGCATCTCGGTAATCTTGGCCTTGATCGTGGTTTGCTGCGTCGAAAGGGGCAGCAGGGGGGCCGAGGTGCACATGAAGTTCGGACCAGCGGCAAGACCGCCCACGGTGACACTCGCCACCGTCGCCTTGTTAGAGGACGTCCCATATTTGCAGTTCTTGTTCGCCGTTATGTTCATCCCGGCAAACCCGTCTTCCTCTTTGCGGCCGGAATTCGACCCGTTGCAATTGGCGTCGCCATTGGCGCACGTCCAGTTCGAATTGGTGCTGCTTGCGCTGCCGCAGGTGGTCGTGGTCCCGGCGTCAGGCAGATAATTGTTGTAGGTGAATGTGCCATTGGGCGCCCCGTTGACGCGCCGCTTCGAGCCCGAACCCGAATTGCTGCAGTTGCTGGTTGAGCATGTCCAATTGTCCGGCTCATCCGGGGCAAACAGCGGAACGAAAAGCGTGGACCCCGTCCCTGAAGAGGGCGCCGCGTCGTTCACGTCGTAGGGGCTCGGCCGCGCTTCGACGCAACCCTCCCACGTGATCGCACTGCCGTTGGAACCCTTGAGCGACTTAAACAGATTGAAGTTGTTGACGGCCGGAGAACCGTTGGCCTTTTGCGCGTCGCCATGAGCTGGATTTTTGGCGTTGGTGTCCATCCACGACGCGGTCGAATATTGCGATCCCACATTCACCCCGGCGGCGAACGGAACGACCGCGATCTTGATCGGATCGGCCTTCGTACTGCCTTTGGCGGAATCGAAAAGACTATCAACGAGACCCGAAGCGGCGGTCTTGAGGGCGGTTATCTTGCTGCCGGCCATCGAACCGGAATTGTCGAGCGCGAGCGCGACTTCCAGCGTTCCCATACCGACAGTGACGGTGCTCGCCGCATGGACATCGATGCTCTGGAAGTTTGCCAGACGAAGCATCGTGGTCGGAACGGTGCCGGAGACGTTCACGACGATGTCGTTTCCAGAGAAATTGAGGTTGAGCGCGGCGGGAGCGCCGAGAATCTCCGGCGGAAAGTTCGCGTCGAAGTATTGCCGCGCCTTCACCTGAAGTTGAGCCTTGGTTTGGCCCTGCCATGATCCGACCGCGAGCGCGGCGGCGTCGGCGGCATTGCCCATGCGCTCACGGACGAGAAGCGCTCGCCCATAGTCGACAGCGGCGCCCACTCCCACCATCAAGGGAATGGCGGCCAAGCCAAACAGCATGGCGACGTTGCCACTCTTGCTGCGACCGAACGCGCGAACAGCCCCACCGATTGTTGACATTCAGCACCTACCTCATGGCGTGCGTCCGCTCTGACGTTCGCGGCGCATCTTCTGGCGATTGAAGCCATCTAGGGAGAGAAGTTCTTAATTTTCGTAAGTTCATTGACTAAAATTCCTGGAAACGTTTATTTTAATTAGATATATAGTTTATATATACTGTCTTGAGTAAATATTTACCCCATATTGATTTGGCGTCGGATATTTAGAACTCATTAGTCCTTCCCTTAGTATCGCTCGTTGCTGGTAAAGCCCGGGGTGAGAAGGGATGACGTCTTTGCGGAATTGGGTTGACAGACTGCCGCGTCTCGCGCTGCGCTTCCGGGCCGACCGGGCAGGCGCTTCGGCGCTGGAGTTTGCCATCCTTGCGGGCCCCGTCATTTTTCTCCTCCTGGCCGTCATCGAGGTGTCGCTCGTCTTTATCGCCACGTTCTCGCTGGAGAACGCGACCGCCCAGGGCGCGCGGCTCATCCGTACGGGCCAGGCGCAAGCGCAAGGCTTTAATGCCGGCGCCTTTCAGAGCGAACTCTGCAAAAACCTGGCGGGGCCGCTCGACTGCGCCCGCGTCAAGCTCGACGTCCGCCATTTTTCCAATTTTGGCGGCGTCTCGGGCAACCTGCCCTCACCGCTCGACGGGAAGGGTAATCTCAAGAACAGCTTCAGCTACGATCCTGGGAAGGGTGGCGATGTCGTCGTCGTGCGCGCCTTCTATGAGTGGGAGGTCACGGGCCGCATGCCAAAAGGCGTGGGCTTGAGCAATCTAGGGAATGGCAATCGCCTGCTCCAGGCCACGGCGACGTTCCGCAACGAACCTTTCAAGACCGCGCCGCAAGGCGGGGGCGCGGGATCATAACCAGATGACTGGCGCTTCGATGAAAATCCTTCGCACGATGGCTCACCGCTTCAAGGCCAGCGCACTTTCCGATCAAAGCGGCGTTTCCGCGATCGAGTTTGCACTCATCCTACCCATCATGCTGGCGCTCTATATTAGCGCCGTCGAGATCGGCAACGCCTTGACCATCAGCCGGCGCGCCGGGACCATCGCCGGCGCCGCCGCGGATCTCGTCGCGCAGGACAAGACCACATCTGCGAGCGGTCTGAAGGACGTGATGAAAGCTGCAACGAGTATCCTTGCTCCCTTCCCCGAAGCGCCGCTGACCATCAAGCTCACGAGCGTCGTGGCTAATGACAAGAACGCCACAAAGGTTGCTTGGAGTTGCGCGAACAAGGGCTCGGGTTACGCCAAGGACAGCGCCTTCGCCGTCCCGGCCGGCCTCACCGAGGCCGACAGCAGCGTGATCGTGGCGGAAGTGGAATATAAATACGCGCCGCTCCTGGACCTGCCGGAATTTGGAAGTCCCGGCGCGTTCACGATGACCCGGAAATTCTATGCAAAGCCACGCCGCAGCCTGACCGTGCAGAAAACGGATCAGGGCTGCTGACGCCTAGGCGGTGACGGGGACCGCAGATGGCTGCAAGGCCGGAGCGGCGGCCCAAAGATCATATTCGTCGGCGTGCTCGATCGTGACCTTGACCCGGTCCCCCGGTCGAAGCGTTGCAGCTCCTGTGATGTAAACATTGCCGTCGATTTCTGGAGCGTCCCAGGCCGAGCGCGCGATCGCGCCGTCGGCATCGACCGCGTCGACGAGAACCTCGACGGTCTTCCCCACGCGCTCCGCAAGGACATCCGCGCTGATCGCCTGCTGGTGCTGCATGAGGCGTTCGTAGCGCTCGGCCTTGACCTCGTCCCTAACCTGCCCGGAGAGCGCGTTGGCGCGTGCGCCATCCACATTCTCATACTTGAAGCAGCCGACCCGCGGCAGCCGCGCCTCGGTGAGCCAATCGAGCAGGAATGCGAAGTCGGTCTCGGTCTCACCGGGAAAGCCGACGATGAAGGTGGAGCGGATCGCAAGATCGGGGCAGACCTCGCGCCATCTGCGGATGCGGTCGAGCGTCTTCTCCTGATGCGCCGGCCGGCGCATGGCGCGCAGGACAGAAGGGCTCGCATGTTGGAAGGGGATGTCGAGATAGGGCAGCACCCGGCCCTCAGCCATGAGCGGAATGACCTGATCGACATGCGGATAGGGATAGACGTAGTGGAGGCGCACCCAGACGCCGAGGCTGCCGAGCGCTTCTGCAAGCGTCTGGAACCGCGCCTCGCGGCCTTCCCCGCGCCAGTCGCTTTGGGCATAGCCAATGTCGAGACCGTAGGCGCTCGTGTCCTGCGAGATGACGAGGAGTTCTTGCACGCCGGCGGCAACTAGACGCTCCGCCTCGCGCATGACGTCGCCGAGCGGACGGCTCGCCAAGCGGCCGCGAATGTCGGGGATGATGCAGAAGCTGCAGGCATTGTTGCAGCCTTCGGAGATCTTCAAATAGGCGTAATGGGGCGGCGTGAGTCTGATGCCCTGCGGGGGAAGAAGATCGACATAAGGCTCGTGCGGCCGCGGCACCGCCTCGTGCACCTCCGCGAGCACCTGCTCGTATTGGTGCGGTCCGGTGACGGCGAGGACATTGGGATAACGCTCACGGATGCGGTCTGCCTCGACGCCGAGGCAGCCGGTCACGATGACGCGGCCATTCTCAGCAAGCGCCTCGCCAATCGCGGCGAAGGACTCTTCCTTGGCACTGTCGATGAAGCCGCAGGTGTTCACGACCACCGCGTCCGCGCCTTCGTAGCTTGCCGAGAGGTCGTAGCCCTCGGCGCGAAGCTTGGTGATGATGCGCTCGGAATCGACCAGCGCCTTGGGACAGCCAAGACTGACAAAGCCGATCTTCGGGGCAGAGACCTTGCGGGGCGCTGAGGGCATGGCGGCCTTATATGGAGCCTGACGCCTCGCGTCGAGCAATGGCCAGAACCCGCCCTAACGCAGGATCTGCTCGAGATCGGGGTCTATCGGCTCTTCAGGGGCATCTCCATCACCCTGTTTGGCCTCGCTCTCCTGGGCCGGCGCGGTTTGCCGCGGGGCGGCACGGGTCTGCCGCGGCGGACGCTGCGCCGGGGCGGCGCGGCTTTCGCGCTCCGCGGCAGGAGCATCCTCTTCGGATGGCGCGGCGTCGTCTTCGCCCCTCGGGCCGATGTGCACATTGCCGAGGAAACGTCCAAGCGCCTCGCCTACCGGCTTGCCCTTGAACTTCTTGCGAACGACCTCGCCGATCTGGTTGACCGTCTTCGAGGCCTTCTCAGGATCGGCGAAGAGACCGCCGATCTCCGGCTTGATGGTCGGCTGCTCGAGAGGCCCTGCGATACGCACGGGGATTGTGAGGCCGGCGAGGTCGTTCGCACCCTTTTTGCCCTCGGGTGCGGCCACGATCTGCGGATGGGCGAGGATGTCGATGGTCGATTGCGGCAGATCGACGTTGCCTGCGGCCTTCACTTCCAAGAGTGCGCTCTTCATTTGCAGATTGTCGGTGGCAACGATGCCGTTCGCGATGGTGAAGCTGCCGCCGAGATCGGTGAAACTGGTTTTGGCGCCGGGGGACTGAAGGCTCTCCGGGATCTCGCCCGAGCCGACCTGATTGAGAAGGCCGGGGATGTCGATCCCCTCAAGCATGCCG
>DASQLK010000254.1:0-3885 GCA_035630055.1 Methyloceanibacter sp.
ATGACGAAGCCATGGGTGAAGACCTCGCTCGCGCCGGGCTCGCAGGTCGTGAGCGACTATCTGGAAGCAGCGGGCGTGCAGGACGATCTCGATACGCTCGGCTTCAATCTCGTCGGCTATGGCTGCACCACCTGCATCGGCAACTCGGGGCCGCTGCCGGAGGAGATCTCGCATACGATCCATCAGCATGGGCTCGCGGTGGCGTCTGTGCTGTCCGGCAACAGGAATTTCGAGGGACGCGTCAATCACGACGTGCGCGCGAACTATCTCGCATCGCCGCCGCTCGTCGTCGCCTACGCGCTCGCCGGCTCGGTGATGGTGGACCTCGCGACCGATCCGATCGGAACGGACCAAGACGGCAACGCGGTCTACCTCAAGGATATCTGGCCGTCTTCGACGGAGATCGCGGATTACGTGCGCAAGGCGGTGCAGCGCGCGATGTACCGCAAGCGCTACGACGACGTCTTCAAAGGCGATGAGGACTGGCGCAAGATCGCGGTGAAGGGCGGCCTCACCTATGACTGGGACAAGGCGTCGACTTATGTGCAAAACCCGCCCTACTTCACCGACATGTCGGTCACGCCGGACGCGGTGACGGATATCGAAGGCGCGCGCATTCTCGGCCTGTTCGGCGATTCCATCACGACGGACCACATCTCTCCCGCCGGCGCGATCCGCCGCGACAGCCCGGCAGGGCTCTACCTCACCGAGCATGGCGTCGCCTATCACGACTTCAATTCGTATGGGTCGCGACGCGGCAACCACGAAGTGATGATGCGCGGCACGTTCGCGAATATACGGATCAAGAACAAGATGGTGCCAGGCGTCGAAGGCGGCGTGACGGTGCATCAGCCCTCAGGCGAACGCATGGCGATCTACGATGCCGCGATGCGCTACATGGCGGAGGATGTACCCCTCGTTGTTTTCGCCGGGAGCGAATACGGAACTGGATCGTCGCGCGACTGGGCGGCAAAGGGCACGCGGCTTCTCGGTGTGCGCGCCGTGGTCGCGCAGAGCTTCGAGCGCATCCATCGCTCCAACCTGATCGGCATGGGCGTGCTGCCGCTCGTCTTCGCGGACGGCACGACATGGGAATCCCTCGGCCTCACGGGCGCGGAGACGGTCTCGATCGGGGGTCTTACGGACATGAAGCCGGGACAGTGGCTCGAGGCCGAGATCGTGTCCGGCGCGGGCGAAAAGCGCTTAGTGCCGGTGCGCTCCCGCATCGATACGTTCGACGAGCTCGACTATTTCCAGAATGGCGGCATTCTTCACTATGTGCTGCGCGGACTGGCGAGCGAAGGCGCCCGCGGCGCGGTTAACGTGCATGGGGACCCGGTCACTGAGTTGTGACCCCTTGGCGGTCCTTTTTGCTCCGATCTTTAGGTCCCGTCCGGCATTCTATCTCTATGAGGCGGACGCTTTTCTGGCTGGGCTCGTTTGCGGCCCTTGCGACTGTCGCTGCGATCGCGGCGGGCAGTGCTCTCGTGCACGCCGAAAGCAAGCCGGGCAATGTCGTGCTGGAATTGTTCACAAGCCAGGGCTGCTCGTCGTGCCCGCCAGCGGATGCGCTGCTCGCACAGTTGGGCAAAGAGCGCGGGGTCATCGCGCTGTCGTTTGCGGTGGACTATTGGGATTATCTCGGCTGGAGCGACACGCTCGGCAGCGCGGCGAACAGCGAGCGGCAAAGATCGTATGCCCATGCGCGCGGCGACGGCCGGGTCTACACGCCGCAGATGGTGGTGGATGGCGTCATCCATGTGAACGGCAGCAGCGAAGCCGCCGTGGAAATGGCCATGCGCAACGCGAAGGAGCGCCTCAAGGACGTGCGCGTGCCCGTGCGCATGCATGCGGACGGCGACACGCTCATGATCGAGATCGATGCGGCGCCGTCCGCGTCCGCGCAGCGGGCCGGCACCGTCTGGCTTGCCGTGGCGAAGCAGGAAGCGACGGTGAATATCACCCGCGGCGAGAACCGCGGGAAACGCATCACCTATCACCGCCCCGTGCGGGAGATTTCTCCGGTCGGCATGTGGACCGGCGAGGCGATGACGTTGCGGCTGCCGCTGAAGGATCTGAAGCTGATGGGCGGCGATTGCCTGGTAGCACTGCTCCAGGTCGAGAGCGTGGGGGCGATCCTCGGCGCGGCGGAATTCCACCAGCTCTGAGCGGCCCGGGTTTGCGCAGACGCGCATAGCAGAACGGGCCGGCGAACCGGCCCGTTTCAAGCTACCAGGGAAGACCACGAGAAGAGAGTGGCCCGGTCCGAGAGAAGACCCCGGGGGGGCTGGGGGGCTGAGATCCGAAGCCTCTCATTTGGACCGGGCCGAGAGGCAACGGTTGAGATCATACGGGTCTTCGTGGCGTGTGAAGGGCCGAACTTGGGCGGAACTGTGATTCATGTTTCGTTATGTTACAGTTCGTGTAATCGGCGTTTTGCGCGCGGGAAAGCGCGCTGCACCGCTTGAATTTGGCTAAGGAGGCGGTCATCATCAAGCGTCCGTAACAGGAGGCGCCTGTTGGCAGAAACCGACCCCATAGTCGTGCCGCTGGTCCCACGGGCCGGCGGCGAAGCCAAACAAGATCAAGCCTCACGGCGCGGCCAAATCGCCTTTGACCGCAAAGAACTCTCGCAGATCCTGAATGTGTATGGACGCAAGGTCGCGACCGGCGAATGGCGCGACTACGCGATCGACTCGCTGCGCGAGAAGGCGGTGTTCTCCGTGTTCCGGCGCACGTCGGAATGTCCGCTCTATCGCATCGAGAAGGCGCCGAAGCTCGCGCGGCGGCAGGGGGCCTACAGCGTCGTCGCGGCGACGGGCCTGATCCTGAAGCGCGGCCACGATCTCGCGCGGGTGCTGCGGGCGCTCGACAAGGGACTGCGTCTCGTCGAGGCCTGAGCGCGACTGCAATCACTCCACTTCGCGCGCCTTTAATGCGCTTCTCCGAGTCGGGCCCTGGATTCCCGCTTGCGCGGGAATGAGCGGAGATGTGGGCGTTCTTCTTTTTGATGCGTGCATGGATACTCCGCTCGTCCCCGCGAAGGCGGGGACCCAGGAGTTACAAAAAATGCACGCTCGCTCAGTCGCGGGGTAAGCGCGGTCGAGAGCGGACTTGGTGTTCGTCGAGACCCGATCGCGCAAAAAAAAGGCCCCGGAGAAACCCCCGGGGCCTCGATTTTCTGCCGTTGCGGCTTTCAGCCTAGCGGCGATCGCCGAAGAGCTGGAGCAGCATCATGAACATGTTGATGAAGTCGAGGTAGAGCCGCAGCGCGCCCATGACGGCCTTGCGGCCGGCTGTTTGGCTGTCGTCGCCCGCGAAATACATCTCCTTGATCTGCTGCGTGTCGTAGGCGGTGAGGCCTGCGAACACGAGGACGCCGATCACCGACACCGCGAATTGCAGCGCGGTCGAGCCGACGAACAGGTTCACCAGCGAGGCGATGATGATGCCGATCAGGCCCATGAACAGGAACGAGCCCCAACCGGACAGATCCTTGCTCGTGGTGTAGCCCCAGAGGCTCAGCGCGCCGAACGACGCCGCGGTGATGAAGAACACCCGCGCCATGCTCTCCCCGGTATAGACGAGGAAGATCGACGAGATGGACGCGCCCATGAGGGCGGCAAAGGCCCAGAACGCAATCTGCGCCGTGCCGAGGCTCATCGCGTTAATGCGCGCGGAGATGAAGAACACCATCGCGAGCGGCGCGAAGATCACCACCCATTTGAAGGGGCTGGTGAACATGAAGTTGCCGAACGCCGTGAGCTGGGTGCCCGCGTCGGTCTGGACCACCGCCATGGCGTAGACCAGATAGGCGACAACGCCGGTGATCGCGACGCCGGAGGCCATGTAGTTGTAGACGCGGAGCATATAGGCGCGGAGGCC
>DASQLK010000255.1:0-4406 GCA_035630055.1 Methyloceanibacter sp.
CAGCAGCCAGGCGCATGGCGCCAAGACCGTCGAGATCGATGTCAGGGACGGGCCCCTCATGGTGGCGGTGCGCCGGCACGCCTTCAAGCGCGCCATCGCCAATCTCGTGAACAACGCCGCGCGCTTCGCGCGACGGGTCGAAGTCGTGGCCTGCCGCCGCGACCGCTGGCTCGTCATCGAGGTCGATGACGATGGGCCCGGCATTCCCGAGGATGAGTGGGACAACGTGTTCCGCCCGTTCTACCGGATCGACAACGCGCGCAATCAGGACTCGGGCTCGACCGGGCTTGGCCTCGCCATTGCACGCGACATCGCCCGCATCCATGGCGGCGACATTGCCTTGAGCCAGTCGAGCCTCGGCGGTCTCAAGGCCGTTCTGAGTGTACCCATATAAAAAGCAGGGAGGAGTGAAATGCGTATCGTGACGATAGGTTTGGCAGCGTTGCTCTTGAGTGCGGGGACCGCCTTTGCGGGCTCTGTCCAGGATCAGATCCAGGAAGAAGAGCAGCCCGGCTCCGAGATCGAGGTCGAGATGGATGACGGCAGGCTCGAAGCCGGACGCGAAGGCGACCTCAGGCCGATCGAAGGCGAGCGAATGATGGAGGACGAAGAGGCGGAGGACGCCATCGACGTCCCCGAGGATCCTGCCTTCCCTGACGAAGGCGATCCCATCGACGACGAGCTACCGGGCGAAGGTCCGGAAAATCTCTCTGGCCCGCTGGAAGACGATCCCCTTCCCGAGTGAGGTGCGTCCGGCAGTCGCCGGCCGCTTTTACATTGTCGGCGCGGCCGAGCTGGTTGGCGTAGGCCCTGGCTCGGTCCGCCGCCCCCACCCGCGCGGCATGAACCCGCACGCGCAGCGGCACAGCCTCTCCATGCCCATGAGCCAGTCCTCGCCCTTGCGCAGCTTCCGATCGAGCGTCGCCATCGTGCGGTCGAGACCGGGTGAATTGTCGTCGAGCCAGACCTGGAAGGCCTTGCTGTAGACTGCCGCAAGCCCGGCGACACGGACACCTGCGCCAAGACCGTCAAGTTTCGCGCCTGCGCCGGCCAACATCCAATATTGCGAGGCGAGCGACGAGCACGCGAGACATGCGGCCTCTCCCGGACGGCAGGAGAGATCCTTTGCGATCCGCCGCAATGCCGGCTTGTACGGACCCATCACCTCGAACCGGGTCATGACGATATCGAACACTTTGTCGCGCATGCCCTGCCCGGGCGTCACGCGAACCTTGCTCAGCACCTCGCCGTCCACTTCCTTCTGGAAAGCGCGCAATATATCGCTTTTACAACTGAATTCTTGCCGCAAATCCGCGAGATTGAGGCCAGCGCGGCCGGCGATGTCCGAAAGGCTGAGGGCCTCCCAGCCTGCCTCCTGCGCAAGCTCGAGCATGGCGCGTATGGCTTTGGTGCGTTTCGAGAAATCGTCCAGCATGAGGCATCTCCTTTGCCTCAAGATAGGGACTGTTCCGGGCTCGTTTAAGGCTTAGTCCGCTTAAGAGGAAAGCTTTCGTGAACGCTCCGTGGCGGCGGCCACGGCGCGCCGCAACAGGTCGGGAAACCCGCTTTTTCCCATCAAAATCTCCAGCGCCGCCGCGGTCGTTCCCTTGGGCGATGTCACCCGCTCCCGCAATTCCGCAGCCGTCAGATCTGACCGCCGCATGAGCTCCCCCGCGCCCGCGATCGTGGCCCGCGCAAGCTCCGCTGCGATGTCCTTGGGCAGGCCTTCAGCCTCCCCCGCCTCGGCGAGGCATTCCGCCAGCAAGAAGACATAGGCCGGGCCGCTGCCGGAGACCGCGGTCGCCGCGTCCATCAAGCTCTCATCTTCGACCCAAACCACCTTTCCGACAGCTTCGAGCAGGTCCGTGCATTCGCGCGCCTGATCCTGCGTCACCGCGTCATTGGCGCACGCGACGGTGATGCCCATGCCGATCGACGCGGGCGTGTTCGGCATGGCGCGCACGATCGCCGCGCCGCCGGCGAAATGCGGCGCAAGGGACGCGAGAGGCCGCCCCGCGGCGATCGACAGAACAAGCGTCTCCTTGCCGGCAAGCGGCGCGACGCTCGGCAAGATCTGATCGATCAATTGCGGCTTGACCGCGATAACGATGACCGCGGGATCGCGCGCCATGGCGATATCGTTGGCGATGCCGTGCCGCTCCAGCATCGCGGCGATGTCGGCCGGCGGCGCAGGATCGCTGACGATGACCTGCGCGGGATCGAAGCCCTGACTGAGCCAGCCCTCGAGCAGCGCCCCGCCCATCTTCCCGGCCCCCACGAGGAGAAGCGGGCCGGCGAGGCGGAGCGTCATGCCTGACCTTGCGTCTCGAGCATCGTGGCGGCGAGCGCCTCCTCGGCAGTCCGGCCGGCCCACAGCACGAACTGGAAGGACTGATAATAGCGCTCGCAGCTCTCTAGCGACGCGCGCAGCAGACCCTCGCATTGCGCGGCGTGCGTCTCGGCGCCCGCAAGCAGCAGCCCGTTGCGGTAGAGCAGCATGCCATCTTCCTTCCACAGGTCGAAATGGCCGAGCCAGAGCTGCTCGTTGATGAGAGCCATCAGCCGGTAGATTTCGGCGAGCCGCGCCTTCGTCACCTTGAAATCGAAGGCGCACGCGAGGTGCAACGCTTCAAGATCCCCGCGCCAAGTGAGCGAGATGTGATAGTCGCACCACGATCCGGAAACCGAGAGACTGAGCTCGTCCGGAGCGCTGCGCTCGAAACTCCAGTCATGGATGGTGGCG
The DNA here is from genome assembly GCA_035630055.1 of Methyloceanibacter sp. Classification (GTDB taxonomy): domain Bacteria; phylum Pseudomonadota; class Alphaproteobacteria; order Rhizobiales; family Methyloligellaceae; genus Methyloceanibacter. The sequence continues at coordinate 2,744 of DASQLK010000255.1, forward strand.
ATATGCTCCACCATGTCCACCGGATTGGTGAAGTGGTCGTAGTTAGCTTCAATGGTTGCCATGCGTGTCCTCTGGTGCCTCGACAGAGTTCCGCGCACGCAATACCCGCCGCCGCGAATCATCTTGTGAATCAGTTATATACGAGAGCCGCAGCAGCGGCCAAACGGCGTGGGACTCGCAATCGTCGAATGCTGTGGAGCCTAAGTAATTAGTTGTGGATGGGACGCCGTAGCGGGCACGGTCCACGGCGCTCGCGCTCAGACGCTTCGCTTCCCGCCTGGTTTCTTCACCGGGCGCGGCGTGCGCGGTATTCCGCCTTCGCCCTCCAGTTCCTGGATGACAGCTTCAAGCTGAAGCACGCGGAGCTTGAGAAGATCGTTCTCTTCGCGCGCCTTCTGCGCCATCCCTTTCACTGCCTCGAACTCTTCGCGCTGGACGATGTCGAGCTCGCGGAGCATGCGTTCCGCCTGGCCCCTGACGATGGTCTCGACTTCCTTCCGGACGCCGTCGGCAGCGCCGGCGGCATCGGTAATGAGCTTGCCAAGCTCGTCGAAGAAGCGGCCTGTCGTCTGTGTCATCGAGCTGTCCTTAAAGTCGCGGAGACGGAGGAAGCATAAGGATGCCGGGACCGCCAATTCAAGGGACGGCGGCACCCATCGTTAGCATGCCTTGACACGGATCGCCCTGCCGGTGGAGGGTCGCGCCTCCTCCGCCAAGCTGTTGGGACCAATGCCTCTCTTCGCCATCCCCTATCCGGTCGTGGACCCTATCGCCTTCGCGGTCGGCCCCGTGTCCGTGCGCTGGTACGGCCTCGCCTATATGGCCGGGATTCTGCTCGGATGGCTCTATGGCCGCTATCTCGTATCGCGACCCGCGCTCTGGGGCGGCAAGTCCCCCATGACCGCGAGCCAGGCCGACGATTTCTTGCTGTGGATCACTCTCGGTATCGTCGTCGGTGGCCGACTTGGCTTCGTCCTATTTTATGAGCCGAGCTTTTTCTGGCAGAACCCGCTCGAAATTCCGGCGGTGTGGAACGGAGGCATGGCCTTCCACGGCGGCCTCCTCGGGGTCGTGGTTGCCGTTTATCTCTTTTCCCGTTTCAACGGCATCAATCCCCTCTCCCTTGGCGACATCGCTTCGGCGGCGACGCCCTTCGGTCTCTTCTTTGGCCGCATCGCCAATTTCATCAACGGCGAGGTGGTCGGTCGTGTCAGCGACGTCCCCTGGGCCATGGTCTTTCCGGGCGCCGGCGACGATCCCCGTCATCCGAGCCAACTCTACGAAGCGCTGCTCGAGGGCGCTTTGCTCTTCCTCATTCTGCGCATTGCTACCCACCGCTTCCATGCCCTGACGCGCCCCGGCACCGTCTTCGGCCTGTTCCTCGTCTTCTATGGCATTTTCCGTAGCTTGGCGGAGTTCGTGCGCGAGCCGCATCCGGGCCACCCCCTCGATATCGGTTTCCTGACGCCGGGCATCGCATACTCCATTCCCATGGTCCTGATTGGCGCCTGGCTCATTTGGCGCGCACGCACGAAACCAGCCCTGGCCGCGTGATAGGCTCGGGCGCAATGACTGCGGCCGACAGAAATAGCGCTTCCCTTGCCGCGGTGCTCCGCGCCCGGATCGCCGCGGAAGGCTCGATCAGCGTGTTCGACTACATGGC
>DASQLK010000256.1:0-3480 GCA_035630055.1 Methyloceanibacter sp.
GGACGACATGGTCGCAAAGGCTTGCCGCATCGCCCATCGCGAGGGCTTTGCACTGCCGAACCAGCGCGTCATCATCACGGCGGGCGTGCCGCTCGGCGTGTCCGGCGCGACCAATCTCTTGCGTATGGCCTTTGTCGGCGAGGATGACTTCGAGGGCGTCTGAGGCGCCGACACGCCTCGTTAGATGTCCTGGCCTTCGACCTCGCGCGACAGCTTGTATTCCGCCTCGCGCGCAGCGTCCAGGAACGGATTGCCCTTGAGCGCCTTGCGATAGGCCTCGAGCGCGGCGCGCTTCTGGCCAAGCTCCTCGAACACGATGCCGAGACTGTTCAGCGCATCGAAATGCTTGGGCTCGCGCGACAGCGCCCGGCGCAGATCGGCGAGAGCATCGTCGTATTCCTGCCGTAGATAATGCAGCACCGCGCGCTGATGCCAGGCCTCGGCCTCGTCCGGCGCAAGATCGATGGCCGCGTCCACGATCTTCAGCGCGAGATCGAGATCGGCCTCTTGCGCGAACTTCGACGCCCGGCTGAGAAGGAGGTCGATGGTCGGACTGCCGGAGACTTGCCACGTGTCGCGGATCGACTTGATGATCGGCTCGGCCGCCGTTGCGTCGGACGCAGCATTGAGGCGCTCGTAGAGCTGGTGCAACCGGGTCTTGCGGTCGACGGGTATGGCTGCGACCGGGGCTTCGTCAGGGTCTGACAACCGGTCGCGCTTGCCCTCATCGGCGGATTGCGGGAACGCTTCCTCCGGATCTTCTTCCTCGAAATATTCGTGCCCCTCGCCCTCGAGATCTTCGTCGCCGAAGCCGCCCTCATCGAGATCGGGCAGCTCGAGGCGGGGAATGTCGAGTCCGTTGGGAATGTCGAGATTTTGCGCCGCCGCAGGCGAGGCCGAGACGTAAAGCCCGACGGCAAGCGCGATGACGCCGGCGAACGCAAACATCGGTTGGAAAAATAAGGAAGGGATCATCTGCGACACGCTAGCTCCGAGCCGGCACGATAGCACGACTCTGATTGTGCGTGTCCAAAAGCGGCTTCTAGCCCTGGCGCGCCTTGAAGCGGCGGTTCGTCTTGTTGATGACGTAGATGCGGCCTTTCCGGCGCACCAGACGGTTGTCGCGGTGGCGCTTGCGCAGTGACCGGAGCGAATTCTTGATCTTCATGACAGCCAACCGCTTCCACAAAAAAATGACAGGCGCCGAAGGGCGCCGCAATGAGGGCGGAACATAGAAAGAGCCGCCGCCGCTGTCAACGGAGCTCGGCCAGGCGACCTGCGGAAATTCGCGGGTTTTCGTCTATGGGCGCCCGACAAATGGCAGCTTGAGGATGCCGCCGCCCATGATCCCGCCCTTCTGCGCGTTCCCCGGTCTGCCGGCCGTCGCGTGGACCACCCGGCATGGCACCCGTCCTGGCTGCCTCGCGTCAGGCTGCAGGATCGTGCCGAGCAGATTAAACGGAAAGCTCAGCACGTCCGTCACGGCGCCCGCGACCGGCGCGCCTGTCAGCCGCAGCTGCGGCTTGCTCATCGGTCCCTGGATGGCGAAGGGCTGCGCGATCTTGAGGAACTGCTCCCTGAGCGCCTTCGGCTTGAAGCGGAGATCGAGATAGTCCTTGCGGAAGTCCACATAGCCGACCCCCACCACCTGCACTTCCAAGGTCTCCATGACGAGGCCACGCGTCACGCCCCGGCCGCTCGCGAAATTGAAGGGCGCCACGAGACAGGCCACGTTCGCGGATTTGCCGTTGCCTCTGGTGAGGAGCCACGCCGGCAGGCTCAGGCCGGCGAGGTCGAGCAGTCCCGTGCCGATCCAGCCGTTGCGGAGATTGACCGTCAGGCTGCCGCCGAGACTTCTCGGGATTTGCGCCATGGTGCTGCCTGCCCCGGTGAGATCGTAGCTCACCTGCAACGCGCCGCTCACCGGATAGTCGACCTTCATCTCGCGCAGGATCGCGCCGATCTGCATGTTGTCGACGCGGCCCTTCACCGCGAATGCGTTCTCCGTGCCGGTCGTGTCGATCTTGCCGGTGGCTGACGCGCGGCCGCTGAGAAAGGACATCGTCAAGGGATCGAGCCCGACGATGCCTTCGCCATACGTCACGCGGCCCTGAATGTTGCTGGTCCCCGGCCCGCCGCCCGAAATCTTCGCGACCTTGATCTGCAGATCGACGAACAATTTCTCCCACCCTTGCGAATATTCGATGATGTCGGTGTCGGTGTTGTCGACATTGGCGAGATAGACCGAGCGGATCGAGACCAGCTTGGTCAGATCGGAGAGATGCAGGATCGGCGTGGCGATGTCGCCCGACAGCACCGGCCGCCCGCCCGTGAACGCGCCGGTGAGCGTGCCCGTGATGACGGTCTCCCCGACATTCGTGGTGCCGCTCGCGCTGATGCGCTCGTTGCTGCCCGTGACCTTGCCGGTGAATGCCACCGCGCCCAGATCTTCGATGTCGCTGCCGAGCGTCGCGGCGAACGCCTTAAAGTTCTGAATGTCGAGATTGGTGTCGAAGACGAGATCGTCGGCTTTGTTGAGGTCGTCGAAGACGAGATTGATGCGCAGCGCCAAGAGCACGCTGTTGACCACCTCCGCGGTCAGCGCCTCGATGCCGAGCGAGCCGTCGGCGTCCGAAAGCGCGATATTGCCCTTGAGATGCCCGAGCTTCTCGGCGTTCTCCTCGGCGGCAAGATCGAGGAAATCCGCGGTGCGGAAGTCGATCGCGCCTTTGAGATCAACGCCTTGGAACTGAATGATATTCTTGACCGTCCCGGTCACGCGCACGCTCGGCGCCTTCGGGTCGCCCGCAAGCACGAGCACGTCATAGAGACCGAGCCGCCCTTCCGGATCCTTCCACACCCGTTCCGCGCTGATCGGGCCGAACTCCTTCAGCTGCGCCTTGAGCGACGTGGTGGTGACGTGGAAGTCGCGTACCAGCACGCCGTCGACCGCACCCGCGATCCGCCCCGTGAAGCCGGTGACGCCAAGATCGTAGAGCGGCTTCTCTCCGCTTGCGGCCTGCGGCACGAGCTTCCCCGTCAGGATGAGATCTAGCCCAGTACCCGCCACGACGTCCGCGGCACTGCCGGTAAGCTCGATGCTGTTGCCGTTCTTGAAGTTCAGCTTCAGGCCGAGATCGGACAATGCGAGCTTGGCGAGTGCGCCCGAGAATTTCGCCGAGATCTCTCCGGTTCCGTCGAGATCGCCTCTGATGTCGTAAACTTCGAGGAGACGCGCGAGCGCCGGCGACGTGCCGGTCAACGCGGCCTCGATGCGATCCGCCTCGTCGTCGAACGCGTAGCGCCCGGCGAGCTTGCTCGTGAGGCCTGCTTGCGATGCCGTAAGGGTAAAATTGCGGAACTCGTCATCGTCGCCCGGCGCCGCGACTTCACCCTCGATTCTCCACGGCGCATTGTTGATGCTCCCAGCGCCTGCGATCGCGATGGCGCCGGCGTCGCTCGGCGTCGCCGCGATCCGGT
>DASQLK010000257.1:0-10910 GCA_035630055.1 Methyloceanibacter sp.
GTGGAGACCGAGGCGCAGATGCGCTTCCTGCTCGCGTCGGGCTGCGAGCATGCGCAAGGCTATTATTTCAGCCGCCCGGTTCCCGCCAAGCGGGCCACGGAACTCCTGCGCATCGGCCGGGTCGAGCCCGTCGCCCGGAGCGCAAGCTTGCGGAGTTCAAGCGCGGCTTAGCGCTCCCGTCAAAAAGGCTCGTCGCGGAAAAGATCGAGGTGACGCCGGTCGCGCTTCGTGGGCCGCGCGCCTTTGCGCGGCGGCGGCTCCGTCACAGCTTCCGGCGCCGGACTGAGATCCTCATAAAGCGTGCGGGCGAGGCTTGCGGGTCCGCGCCGTTCGCTCGCGCCGGTCACGCGGACAACGAAGAGGCGACTGAGGAAGGCGCCCGTCACGACATCGCCGACGCGGACGAGGCGGCTCGCCTTGACGATGCGCTCGCCGTTGATGCGCACCTTGCCGGCCTCGATGAGACGCGAGGCCAAGGTGCGGGTTCGGGTCAGCCGCGCGCACCAGAGCCATTTGTCGAGGCGCTGCCCGTCCATGGCGCTTGCTAACTGCCCTCCGGCCGGCGCGGGGCGGTCGTGAATTTCAGGTCCTTGAGCGCGGCGAAGGGCGAGTGCTCGATGTTGCGCGCGCGCTCACGCTGCTGCCTGCGCTCCTCCTGCTGTGGCGCCGATGGCTGCGGCTTGCGGTCGCCGCTGCTGCGAGCACGCTGCTTGCGGCCGGGCTTCTCCGTGGCTTGGCGCGCAGCGCGGGGCTGCTCATCCTTCCGCCGCCGTGGCCGCCAGATGTCCTCGAAGGCCTGCTCCTCCGCGGGCGCGGCGGGTTCGAGCGTTGCGGCGGGAGGCGCCGCCGCGGCCGCATCCGCCTCGATCTTGCGCCGCTCGCGCTTGAAGCCGAGCGCCTTCAGGATGGAGGCGAATTCCTCGCCGGAGCAGCCCACGACCGACATCAGGTCGCCGACCACGCGGAAGCCGCCGTCGCCGGACGCGCCGGCGGGGGCGGCCTTCTCGGACCCAGGCCGCCAGGAGACGCGGTCGCGAATGAGATCGGAAAGGCGCTCCAGCATATCGATGCGAACCGCGCGGTTGCCGGCGACATGGAAGCCGGCTGCCCGCCAATAAGCCTCGGGCATGCCGTTCGCCGCGACGGAGGTCAGGCCCTGTTGCGGTCGCTCCGGCAGCTCCTCGCAAGCAACGCTCGCCTCGCGCCCGGAATGCAGCGCCCAGAGCACGAGCAGGAGCTCGGCGGCGGCAGGCTTCAGGAGCGCGGGGATATAAAGATTGAAGGCGCCAAAGCGGACGCCGTATTTGCGCAGCTGGGCGCGGCCCGTCTGGTCGAGCGACTTGATCTCGTCCGCCGCCGTGTCGCGCCGGAGCACGCCGAGATTCTCGCATAAACGATAGGCAAGGCCGCGCGACAGGCCGGCGAGGTCGGTCGCCCGGCTCAGCAGGAGGAGCGGGCTCAGGCGCGCATCGAGATGAGCAGCAAGCCAAGCCTCCAGGCGCTTGGCTATGCGCTCGCGATCGGGGCCCGCCAGATGCTCGTCCGCGGTGATCTGCACGCGGGGCTTCAGCGCGCTCTCGCCGGGCTCCAGCCGTCCGATCTCGGATCCCATCCACATGATGCGGCCGGTCGGGGCCAATGTGATGTCCTTGTCGGCGGCCTTCACGAGCGCATCCGTACGGCCTTCGAGCTCGCCGACCAGGATCTTGGCTGCGGCGTTCCGGGCCGCGCGGCCGTGAATGCCGTCGCTGGTGGCGTCCGGGGTGAAGCGGAATCCGTCGAGGCGGCCGACATAGTGGTTCTCAACGAGAATGCGCCCATCGGTGCCGATCTCGGCCACGATCTCCTCCTTGTCGCGCAGGCGGCGCATCAGGACAGCGGTGCGGCGGTCCACGAACCGCTTGGTCAGATGTTCGTGCAGCGCGTCGGAAAGCGTGTCCTCGATCTCGCGCGTGCGCCCCTGCCAATGCTCGGGATCGTCCAGCCATTGCGCGCGGTGGGACACAAAGGTCCAGGTGCGAATTTGCGCCAGCCGGTTCGAGAGCGTGTCGAGGTCGCCGTCGGTGCGATCGGCAAGCTCTACTTGGCGCGAGAACCAGTCGGCGGGGATCTTGCCTGCGTCACTCATCACGAAGCGGTAGAGGGTGGAGACGAGCTCGGCGTGGCTTGCCGCGGAAATCTTGCGGTAGTCCGGGATCTGGCACATGTCCCACAGCGTCGCGATGGCGGCCGGGCTTTTGGCGATGTCCTTGATATCGCCGTCGCGGGTCACGTTCTCGAGCGCGATGACGTCGTCCACCATGCGCGCACGATTGAGGCGCCGCTCGCGCGGGGCTTCGCGCAAGCTCTCCTTCAAGGTCTCGATGGAGCGAAAGTCGAGCTTGCGATTGCGCCATTGCAGGACGCCGACCTGATCGAAGGCATGATTCTCGATGCGGTCGACGAGATCGGATTCGAAGGGCGCCACCTGTCCCGTGACGCCGAACGTGCCGTCATTCATGTGCCGGCCCGCGCGGCCGGCGATCTGGGCCAGTTCGGCAGGGGTCAGATTGCGGTGGTTGTGGCCGTCGAACTTTCTGATGCCGGCAAAAGCGACGTGGTCGAGGTCGAGGTTGAGGCCCATGCCGATGGCGTCGGTGGCCACCAGGAAGTCCACGTCGCCGTTCTGATAGAGGGCGACTTGCGCGTTGCGGGTGCGCGGGCTCAGCGCCCCAAGCACGACCGCGGCGCCGCCGCGCTGCCGGCGCACCAGCTCGGCGATGGCGTAAACGTCGTTGGCGGAAAACGCGACGATGGCGCTCCTGCGCGGCAGGCGCGTGATCTTCTTCTCGCCGGCATAGGTGAGTTGCGACAGGCGCGGCCGCGACACGAGGTTGGCGCCGGGCAGCAGCTCGCGAATGACGTCGCGCATGGTCGCCGCGCCCAGCAGCAGCGTCTCGCTCCCGCCGCGCGCGTGAAACAGGCGCTCGGTGAAAATGTGGCCGCGTTCCGCGTCGGCTGCGAGCTGGATCTCGTCGACGGCGACGAAGTCGGCGTCGAGCTCCAGCGGCATCGCCTCGACGGTGCAAACATAGAACCGGGCGTGGGGCGGCTTGATCTTCTCCTCACCGGTGATGAGGGCGACCTGGCCCGCGCCCACGCGCGCCACGACCTTGTCGTAGACTTCGCGCGCGAGAAGCCGCAGCGGCAGGCCAATCACGCCGACCTGGTGGCTCAGCATGCGCTCGATGGCGAGGTGGGTCTTGCCGGTATTGGTGGGCCCAAGCACCGCCGTCACGCCGCGGCCGCGGACAGAATTGGAGGAATTGGAGATGGGCCAGGTCATGTCACGCTACCTTCGACCTTAAAGCGGATCGCGGCCTCTGGAACAAGGGAGGAACGAACCGCGCCCGAATCGCTGACTCAGCCCATTCGGTTTTCGTTCTCTCGTTGGCCAGCAACGATTCTGCCTTCAAGCTTGCATTGACCCGGGGGACACGCGGATGGCGAGGTTTCTAGGACGCTAGTGACGCTGGAAGGCAACGGGAACGAAGCCCGCACGAATCGGGGAGGTCTTAATTTTCAGGATCCGTTCCCTACCACATGTTGGGTTTTGGGCCGGTGGCGTTAACCTCTGATGGCTTGCCGCGGTCGCGTCAGTCGGCGCTTGCGCGCCGCGCGCCCGCGACCTGGATCGAGGTGATATTGGCGACGCCGTAGCCGATCGGCGTCGGCAGCACGATGCGGTAGGGCACGTACATCGAGGTGCCGGCCACAGGAATGAGCCAGACCTCGATTTCATTGGATTGCCGCATCAGCTTGATGCCGGGATTGTCCGGCTGATAGCCAGAGATCGGGATGAAGCGCACGTGGCAGATCACGGCGGGGCCTGCGTAGCCGCCCGGCGTCTGGCGCTGCACCTGCACCGTCTTCTTCGGCTTCAGCACCAGGTCGAAGCGCTGCTCGCCATCGAAGACCGGCAAGGTCTGATGACACACCTTGGGGTCGCCCTTGGGATTCACGGACCGCGCCGTGAGGAAGGCGCCGCTCATCGGATCGAGCACGCCTTCGAGTTGCTCCTTGGTGACGGGAATCGTGCGTGGGCTCGGCTTCCTGTTCGGGTAAACCGAGACCTCCGTGACCGATCCGCCGCCGAACAGCATGCGGAGCTGACCGTTCTTCTTGCCGCCATTGGAGAAGTTCAGCGCGTAGGAAGCGGGCTCCGGGCCTGCGTCGGTGACGCGGCCGGTGCTCGCGGTGCTCCCCCGCCATTCGTAGACAAGCCCGTCCAGAATGGCGAAGCGCCCTTCGCCACGGATATCGTAGTCCTCGCCGCGGAAGGCCGTGGTGAGGCGGAAATTGCCAAGATTGAAGTTGCCGATCTGGACCTGATAGACGGCCACGATCCGGCTCGCAGCCGGGCCGCTCTCGGCATAAGCGCCGACGACCGACTGGCTGCCGTTGATCCCAAAAGAAAGGAACGCAAGGCCTGCTAGGCTCAAGCACCCTTGTGCTAACCGCATGGCTCCCAGACCTTCACAATAGTGCCCCGTTGGAAGGCCCCCGCCGACCGACTTTCGGGCTATTTACCGGATTCGTCAATTGGCCTAAAGCAAGATGGAACGGGCGCCTTGACCCGCTTCTGCCTGCCCCGTATATCTCGGGCCGCCGACAGGAGCTTGCTAAAGCGCCTTGCGGAATTCCCGTCCCAGCTAACTGAAGGACTAGAAAGGCGATGGCGCGTCGTTGCGAGCTTACCGGTAAAGCGGTGCTGACCGGCAACAATGTAAGCCATGCCAAGCGCAGGACCAAGCGCCGCTTCCTGCCCAATCTTTGCAATGTCACATTGCAGAGTGAGGCTCTGAAGAAGCGGGTGCGGCTCACCGTCAGCGCCAATGCCCTTCGCTCGGTCGAGCATCGGGGCGGCCTCGACGCGTTTCTGCTCAAGGCAGGCGAAGAAGATCTCTCCCTGAAGGCGAAGCGCCTGAAGCGCGAGATCGCCAAGTCGCAGTCGACGCCGGCCGCCGCCGCGTCCTAGCGGGCGGATGCGCCGGCCACGACAGGCTCCGGCATCGCGAACTGCATGATCAGCGTCCGCTGGAACGCGTTGTAGTTATCATCCGACATGAGCGTGAGGATCGTCTCGCCCGAGTTTGCGCGGTGGGCGGCGATCGCCTCCATGTTGTCGATGTTCAGATTGTCCGCCGCTTCGAGCAGGACCTCTCCTTCCATCGTACCGCCGGATTTTAGCTCGCTCTCGGCGAAGCGGCGGATGCGCATCTTCACGCCCTCGCTGTAGCGGAAGCGGCGTTCGAGGACGACGATGCCGCCGTCGGGAAGCGGCGCCACATCCGTGATGTCGAAGCCGCCGAGGCGTTTGAGGGCGATCGCGCCGGGTTTTGGGCCGCCGATGAGCCAGCCTTGCAGATTGCCGCGCTTGTCGAGCCGGCGCTCGGAGAAGGCGACGAGTGTGCCCTTGAGACGGCCCGCATTCAGAAAAGCGATCGCTTCGATGCCCTGGTTGGGGTTCATGGCCTTCGCGCCTGCCGGCAGCTTGATCGCGTCGGAGGGCGGCCCGAAGCGGTCGGCGGTAAAGGGGTAGCGCTTGATGGCGTGCTCGCGCTCGAACGAGACGAAGGCGGTGCCTTCCGTCGTGTTGCCGCTCACGAGTGCCACCGCCTCGGTGTCGCGCTCGGCCTCGCTGCGGACCGGCTTGCCGTCGGGGCCGAGGATCGGTCCCAGCACCGCCCGGTTCAATCCCTTGATGCGGCGTCCGTCATACGCAATCTCGGCTTTGAGCCAGAGGCCCGCGTCGGAGATGGCGAGGAGGCTGCGGCCGGAGGGATCGATGGCGAGCCCGGAATAGCCGCCGAAGAAATGCGTCTTGCCGAAGAGGTTGAGCCCGCCACGCCAGAGAAGCTTGCCGAATTCCTTGCGCTCGGGGTTCTCCCTGTCGAAATCGATGGGGATGGCGGTGATGGTGGTCGGCTTCGGGCCGTCCAGCACTTCGGAGGGCTTGTCGGCCAGCGCCGGCACGAACGCGAAGGCAGCGGCGAGAAGCATCAGCCCGGCGGCTGAGCGCAGGGCGAGGCGTGGGGTGATCCGCATGGTCTTAGTGCAGCTTCCGGCGTGCGCGGGCCGCCGACGGGGCGGTGCGGTGCAGCCGGCGCCAGGCGATATCCTCGTCGAACAGTTCCGCGAGCTTCTCGGTCATGACACCGGCAAGCTCCTCGGCGTCGGTCACGGTGACGGCGCGGCGGTAATAGCGCGTGACGTCGTGGCCGATGCCGATGGCCAGCAGCTCGACGGGCGAGCGGGTCTCGATCTCGTTGATGACTTGGCGCAAGTGCCGCTCCAGATATGAGCCGGAATTCACTGACAAGGTTGAGTCGTCGACCGGCGCGCCATCGGAGATCATCATCAAAATGCGGCGCTGCTCGGGCCGGCCCAGCAAACGCTGATGTGCCCAGGCGAGCGCCTCGCCGTCGATATTCTCCTTCAACAGCCCCTCGCGCATCATCAGGCCGAGGTTGCGGCGGGCGCGGCGCCAGGGCGCGTCGGCGGATTTGTAAACGATGTGGCGGAGATCGTTGAGGCGGCCGGGGAGCGGCGGCTTCAGCGCCTTCAGCCATTCCTCGCGGGCATGGCCGCCCTTCCAGGCGCGGGTGGTGAAGCCGAGGATCTCCACCTTGACGCCGCAGCGCTCCAGCGTGCGCGCCAGGATATCGGCGCAGCAGGCCGCCACCATGATGGGGCGCCCGCGCATGGAGCCGGAGTTGTCGAGCAGCAGCGTCACCACCGTGTCGCGGAACTTGGTGTCGCGCTCCTGCTTGAAGCTCAAGGGATACATCGGATCGACGATGACGCGGGCGAGGCGGGCGGCGTCGATGACGCCTTCCTCCAGATCGAAATCCCAGTCGCGGTTCTGCTGCGCGAGCAGGCGGCGCTGGAGGCGGTTGGCGAGCCGCGCGACCGCGCCGTGCAACCCCGCGAGCTGCTTGTCCAGAAATGCGCGCAGCCGGTCGAGCTCCTCATTGTCGCAAAGGTCCTCGGCCTGCACGATCTCGTCATAGGCGCGGGTGAAGACCTTGTAGCCGAACGCCTCGGGGTCATCGAGCACGCTGAGATTGGGGCGCCAGGGCTCGGGGCGGCGCGGCATGTCCGCGGTGTCCGCATCGTTCTCGTTCTGGTCGGTGGCGCCATCGTCGGGGGCTTCCATGCCCTCGTCGCTCGTCTGATCCTGATCGGCACGGGCGTCCGCCACTTGCGAGCGCTGCTGGCCCTCGTCGCCCTCGTCGTCGGCGTCGAACATGTTGGCGTCGGGCTCGCTCTCGTCGTCCTCGCCCTGCTCGCTGCCCTGGTCGAGCTGGTCGGCGAGGTTGAGCGCGGCGAGAAGATCGCGGGTGAGGCGACCGAAGGCCTCCTGGTCGTACATGAGGTCCGGCATGCGGTCGAGCGCTGAGCGCCCGCGGGTCTCGATCCAGGAGCGCCAGAGGTCGACGGCGCCGCGCGCCTTCATGGGCGGGGCCTGGCCGGTCAGGCGCTCGCGCACCAGGAGGCCGAGCGCGTCGGAGAGCGGCGCCTCGGAGCGCTCGCGCGCCTCGTTGAGGCGGCTCTTGTCGTAACGGTTCTCCATGCGCGCGGCGAGGTTGCGCGCGACGCCTTCCATGCGTTGCGACCCGATCGCCTCCACGCGTGCCTGTTCGATCGCCTCGAACACCTCGCGGGCGTCGCCGCCTCCGGGCGCGAGCGATTGGTGCAGCTTCGGATCGTGACAGGCGACCGCAAGCGCCGCCGCGTCCGCATGGCCGCGGATGACGGCGATCTCGGCGCGGCTCGGAATGCGCGACGGTTCGGGCACGCGGGCAGTCTTCTCGGTCAGGCCCGGCGGCTCGCTCGTGAAGATGACCTCGACGTCGCCATCGCAGGCGATGGCGCGGGTGGTCTGCGTGACGGCGCGCTTGAAGGGATCGAGCGGGGCGTCTTTCCGCTTCGACAGCGGCATGGCTAGCTCAGCGCGACGTTGGCGGTGGACTGCGGCAGATCCTCGCCGAAGCAGCGCTGATAGAACTCGGCGATGAGGCCGCGCTCCAGCTCATCGCATTTGTTCAGGAAGGACAGCGCGAACGCCGTGCCGACATCGCCGAAGATCTCCGCGTTCTCCGCCCAGGTCAGCACCGTGCGCGGGCTCATCACCGTGGAGAGGTCGCCGTTGACGAAGGCGTTGCGGGTGAGCTCGGCGACGCGCACCATGTTGCCCACGGTCTTACGCCCGGCGTCGGTGTTCCAGTGCTTCGCCTTGGCGAGCACGATGTTCACTTCGTCGTCATGGGGCAGGTAGTTCAAGGTCGCGACGATCGACCAGCGGTCCATCTGGCCCTGATTGATCTGCTGCGTGCCGTGATAGAGGCCGCTCGTATCGCCGAGGCCGATCGTGTTGGTGGTCGCGAACAGGCGGAAAGACGGATGCGGGCGGATCACCTTGGACTGGTCGAGCAGCGTCAGCCGGCCGGAAACTTCCAGCACGCGCTGGATCACGAACATCACGTCGGGGCGGCCGGCGTCGTACTCGTCGAAGCAGAGCGCGGTGTTGGTCTGGAGCGCATAGGGTAGGATGCCTTCGCGGAACTCCGTCACCTGCATGCCGTCCTTGATGACGATGGCGTCCTTGCCGACGAGGTCGATGCGGCTCACATGGCTGTCGAGATTGATGCGGATGCAGGGCCAGTTGAGGCGCGCCGCAACCTGCTCGATATGGGTCGACTTGCCGGTGCCGTGATAGCCCTGGATCATGACGCGCCGGTTGTGCTTGAAGCCGGCGAGGATCGCGAGCGTCACGTCCTTGTTGAAGAGATAGTCCGGGTCGAGATCCGGCACGTGCTCGTCGCCCTGGGAGTAGGCCGGCACTTCCATGTCGCTGTCGATGTTGAAGACCTGACGCACCGATAGCGTCATGTCCGGCAAACCGGCGCCGTTGTGGGCAGTTGCGAAAGCCATGACCGCTTGAAAACCTGTGTTTGTTCCGTCCGGCGGTTCGTGCCCAGCCGCGAACCTCAAAGGGGCTAAATGGTACGCGAAAAGCGTTAAGCAAGCCCAGCTTGACGCAGATAGTTATAGGCTTGAATCACTTCCCGCAACTTGTCCTCGGAGCGCCGGTCGCCGCCATTCCGGTCGGGATGCAGGCGCTTTACCAATTCCTTAAAGCGCGCCTTGATGTCCGTCTTGGTCGCGGTGTCTTCGAGGTTCAGTTGTCGCAGGCATTTGCGCTCCAGGCGCCGGATCGGACGTTGCGGCTCGCCTTTCGGCTTGGCGGGCTCATCACTGCTCTGGCCGAAAACGCCGAACGGATCGTGGGTCGTGAAGCTGTAGGCGAAGCCGCGCGTCGGGCTTTCCTTACGTCCCCGGTCACGGCCCCAGCCATTGACGCCGAGCGACCAGGTCGGACGATGCCCGACCGTATCCGCCTTCTGGTGCCGGATGACCTCCTCGTCGGGAACGCCCGCGAAGTAGTTGTAGGTCTTGTTGTACTGCCGCACATGCTCGAGGCAGTAGCGGTGGTACTGACCTTCGTGGCCGCGGCCTTTGGGCGCCGGATAGAGTCCGGGCTCGGCGCAGCCTTCCCATTCGCATTCGGGACAGGCGTCGCGCAGGAGCCGGTTCTGGTCGGGCTTCACCCGCAGCCGGTCGAAGAATTTGGAATCAAGCTTCATGGACCAAGCATTATGGGAAGCGCGCGTCATCACCGCAAGCATGGCACTGCAAGCGGTAACGCGCTATCCTGGCGGATTGACTCAAATCACGCGTCGAGGTGATCGAAGTTGCGGATCGAGAACGCCATCAGGGAAAAGTTGCAGCGCATTCTGACGCCGCAGGCGCTCGAGGTCGTCAACGAGTCGCATATGCACGCGGGGCACGCGTCGTCGCCCGGCACGGGCGAGAGTCATTTCCGCGTCGTCGTCATTTCCGATCTCTTTCACGGCAAGTCACGGCTTGAGCGGCATCGCATGGTGAATGACGTCTTGGCGGAGGAGCTCGCGGGCGACGTGCATGCGCTCGCCATCAAGGCGCTTACGCCGGAGGAGAGCCTTTCGACGTCTTAGGGGCGAGGAACCGCGGGCTCATGTCGGGCGTTGTACTTACAGTTCCCCCAAATGAGACGAAAGGCAACGCAATGGACAAGGACCGTGTTGAAGGCTCTGCCGAGCAGGCCAAGGGCAAGGTGAAAGAAGTCGCCGGCAAGGTGACGGGCGATGCTAAGCTCGAAGGCGAAGGCAAGGCCGACCAGGTCAAGGGCAAAGTTCAGAATGCCGTTGGCGGCCTGAAAGACACGCTGCGCGGCGAGTAATCGCTTTGTCGCGGCGAGTAGCCGGAAAAAGCCGCCTCACTTAGAGGCGGCTTTTTTCTTTTGTGCGGCGAGGCCATGCCTCGCTTTTTTATTGTTCGCAAGGTAACCCAAAGCGAACCGACGGCTAATTCATGAAACCTTGCTGGCGGCCAGGGCGGACTCTTTTTCCGGCGTCACACGCAATGTCGTGATGCGGTTCCGCTGCCGCTTCAGCACCTCATAGCGGAAGCCATGAAAGGTGAAGGCTTGGCCAGGATCGGGAATGGTCTGCGCCTCGTAGATCACGACGCCCGCGATCGTCGTCGCTTCTTCGTCCGGAATGTCCCAGTCCATCAGGCGATTCACGTCGCGAATGGGAACCGAGCCATCCACCACGAGCGAGCCGTCGGGCTGCGGTTTCGCAAGTGCGGCCGCCATGTCGGTCTCGTCGGTGATCTCGCCGACGATCTCCTCGATGATGTCTTCCAGCGTCACAAGCCCCATCACCTCGCCGTATTCGTCGACCACCAGCGCAAGCGGGGTCTTGCGCCGGCGGAAGGCCTTGAGCTGCTCGGACAGCGGACGGATGTCGGGCACGAACCATGGC
>DASQLK010000258.1:0-6887 GCA_035630055.1 Methyloceanibacter sp.
TTCGCTCACGGTCAGGCCCTGCACGCCGATCGGCGTCAGCGCCTCGCGGACGGCGTCGAGACGATGCGGCTGAATGATCGCAATGATATATTTCATGAGGGCAGTCCCATTACATGTTGTAGCCGCGTTCGCCGTGGATTCTGAGATCGAGGCCTTGCTCCTCGGTCTCGGCATCCACGCGCAAGCCGCAAGCCGCTTGCACCACTTTGGCGATGATGACGCTCGCCACCAACGACCATAGCAGAGTAGCAGCGATCCCGAGGAGCTGAACCAGGAATTGTCCGCCCATGGTTTGCCCTTCCGCGTAGCCGACGCCGCCAAGCGTGGCACTCGCGAACACCGCCGCGAGCAGGATCCCGACCGCGCCGCCCACTCCATGCACTGCGAACACGTCGAGCGAATCGTCGATGCGGAACCTCCGCTTGATGACGCCGACCATGACATAGCAGATGACGCCGCCGGCGCATCCGAGCACCAGCGCCGCGCCGGGGCCGACATAGCCGGAGGCAGGCGTGATGGTCGCGAGCCCGGCGATCGCGCCGGTCACGGCGCCGATCATGCTCGGCTTGCCGAACTTGGCCCACTCGATGACGATCCAGACGAGAGTGGCCGTCGCCGCGGAGAGATGCGTGACCGTCATGGCCATGCCCGCGCCGGCGCCAGCACTCAGCGCGCTGCCCGCATTGAAGCCGAACCAGCCGACCCACAGCATGCACGCGCCCGCCATCGTCATCCACGGCGCATGGGGCGGTGTCACCTCGTCGGGAAAGCCCACGCGCGGCCCGATCATTATCGCGAGCACGAGCGCGGAGATGCCGGCGGTGAGGTGAACCACGAGCCCGCCCGCGAAGTCGAGAATGCCGCGGTCGGCGAGCCAGCCGCCGCCCCAGATCCAATGCGCCACCGGGACATAGACGAGAAACAGCCAGAGCGCGGAGAACAGCATCACCGCGCCGAACCGCATGCGTTCGGCAAACGCGCCGATCATGAGCGCGGGCGTGATGATCGCGAACGTCATCTGAAACATGAAGAACACGCTCTCCGGCAGCCCGTTCGCGTCCGCCGCGTCGCGCGCCACGCCGAACAGCATCGCCTTGTCGAGATTGCCGAGAAAGTCGCCGTCGCCGCTGAAGGTGAGGCTGTAGCCCGCAATGAGCCACAGGACCGAGACGAGCGCCGCGATGCTGAAGCACTGCATCAGCACCGAGAGCAGGTTCTCCGCCCGGACCAGGCCGCCATAAAAGAGGGCGAGCCCCGGCAAGGTCATGAACAGAACGAGCGCCGTGGCCGTGATGAGCCAGGCGGTATTGCCTGCGTCGATCATCTGATTGTCCCCCCCTGCCCCTGGCGGCGTTCTGCCCAATTTGGCGGCGCTGCCTATTCGTTTTGCAGGGAGTCGTTTACCCCAGCCGCCGATTCCGCGCAATGCGTGTGCAATCGCCGGGGGCAACGGGGTTGCAGAGGTCGAGAAGCACCATAATTCGGTAACCTGACGTGCTATAGTTCGCGTATGAGCAAAGCCTTCACGAAGGAGGCCGAAGGCGGGGATATCTACGACGATCTCCCCGATCGCCCGGTCTCCCAGCACAATCTTGTTACGCCGAAAGGCCTTGAGTTGATCGAGGCCGAGCTTGCGCGCCTGCATGTGGACCATGCCGCAGCCCACGATGCGGACGACCGCATGAAGCTCGCCAAGATCAATCGGGACTTGCGCTATTGGACCTCGCGCCGCTCCACCGCCCAGGTGGTCGAGGCGCCGGAGGACGTGAGCGAGGTGCGCTTCGGCGCGACCGTGACCATCTCTCGCGACGGCGGCCGCGAGCAGACCTACCGGATTGTCGGCGAGGACGAGGCCGACCCGTCGGCAGGCACCCTGTCCTACGTCTCCCCCCTCGCCCAGGCCATCATGGGCAAGCAGATCGGCGACGTCGTGCAGGCCGGCCCCACCGAGGCCGAGATCATCGCCATCAAATAGCTGACATCTCCCCAGTCGCGGACATCGACATTGCGAGATACGCCCTCATAGCGGGACCTTCGGGTCTCAGGGAGGAATCTCGGCGTGACAAACCCCCTCTCCCCGTTGGGGAGAGGGCCGGGGTTAGGGGAACTTCTAAGTGCGCTTCGTGCCGCCTGGCTTCTCGAGCATCAGCTTGCCTTCCCGCTGCACCAGCGCCTTCGCCTTGTTGGCGATCAGCGACAGGAACCATGGCAGCTGCACCTCGAGCCGCACGTGATCGTCGGCGACATCGACCGTGCCGGTGGTCGATTGCCCGAGCAGCTTCGCCTGGAAGTCGAGATGGTCGCCGGACCAGTCGTCCTGCAGCACGACGAACTTCTCGCCGAAGGTGGTCCGCACCTTGCCGAACCCGGCCTGGAGGCGGCGGATGGCCTCCTCCTTGCTCAGCTTGTGCGGGATGGTGACGACGACGGGCTCGGCCATTCTTTCTTCCTCAAATCGCGGGCGATGTGCTGGTCCACATGTGGGGAATCCGAGGGCCCGCTTCCAGTGCCGGGCCTCCATCCGTAATTCCCGGTTATTCCGCTCATTTCCGCGCAATCCGCGCGCATTTCGCGCAAGCGTCCGGACCATTTCCGCGCAATTCCGCTATTTGTCGGCGGCCTCGTGATCGTCGATATGGCCGAGGTCGCGGGCCGGCGCGATCTCGTCGCGGACCGCCTGCTTCAGCTCCTTGATCTCGGGAAACCGCCCTTTTTCGCCCCGCGACCACAGCAGCCTGCCGTCGATCCGGATCTCGAACACCCCGCCGGTGTCGTCCGGGATCAAGGTCACCGACCCGAGCTCCTCCCCGAATGTCGACAGCAATTCCTGGCCCATCCACGCCGCCCGCAACAGCCAGTTGCACAAGCGGCAATAGGTGATCGCGACATTCGGCTTTGAGATCTCAGCCAAATCAGGCCGCCTTTTCCAGCTCCCGCTGCCACTGCCCGAGGCTTGCGAGCCCGTTCATGCGCGCCCGATGCGCGAAGGCTGCCTGCGCCGCCGCCACGTTCTCGCGCTTGCCCGACCACGCCTTTTGCGGCGCCGCCTGCAACGCCCGCCCGTAGGAGAAGCTGAGCTTCCAAGGCAAGCCGCCGATCTTGTTCATGGCGTCGAGCCGCGCCGTCGCTTCCACATCGGACTGGCCGCCGGACAGAAACGCGATCCCCGGCACCGCCGGCGGCACGCACTCTTTCAGCACGCGCAACGTCTTCTCCGCGATCTCCTCGTCGGAAACCTGTTTCGCGCATTTCTTGCCGGGCACAATCATGTTCGGTTTCAAGACGATGCCCTCGAGCTTGACCTTGGCGTAATAGAGCTCCTGGAACACCATCTTCTGCGTGAATTCCGTGACCTCGGAGCAGCGGTCGATATCGTGATCGCCATCCATGAGCACTTCCGGCTCCACGATCGGCACCAGATTTTCTTCCTGGCAAAGCGCGGCATACCGGGCGAGCGCATGCGCGTTCGCACTGATGCAGTCATAGCTCGGAATGCCGTGGCCAATGTCGATAACGGCGCGCCATTTGCAGAACTTGGCGCCGAGATTGCGGTACTCGACCAGCCGCTCGCGCAGGCCGTCGAGACCTTCCGTGATGGTCTCGCCTGGACAGAAAGCGAGCGGCTTTGCGCCTTTGTCCACCTTGATGCCCGGGATCGAACCCGCCTGCTCGATCACCTTCACGAGCGTGGTGCCGTCGACGGACTTTTGCCGGATGGTCTCGTCGAAGAGAATGACACCCGAGATATGCTCGCTCATCGCCTTGGCGGAGCGGAAGAGGAGCTCGCGGTAATCGCGGCGGCTGTCCTCCGTCGATTCCACCCCGATCGCCGTGAACCGCTTCTGGATCGTACCGCCGGATTCGTCGGCGGCGAGAATGCCCCTGCCGGGCGCCACCATGGCGTTCGCCACTCTGTTCAACTCAGCGAGGTCCATTAAGCTCTCTCCATTCCAACCAATCGTGGATCATACCGTGGCCATGTCGCCCGGGGAAAAGCTTCCTCAGAAAGGGACGCGCAGCCGGGAAAATCGCGCGAAGAAACGCCAGCTTTTGAAGCCGAAGGGAACGCTGCGGTCAAGAACCGCCGAAGCGCGGCGGCGTCTTTTTCCAGGGATAGCCCTCTTGCGCCAGCTGGAAGCCGATATCGTAGAGCTTGCCCATATAGACCGGATCGAAGGCTTGCGTGCTCGTGTCCGGGAAGTCGCCGGGGATGTAGGCCAGATTGTAGTCGATGCCATTGCGCCGCGAGAACGCGTAAAGCTCGTAAAGGTCGCCCACCCCCTGGCTCTTGATGAGGCTCGACACCGCGCGGCCGGCGATCGAAAGCGTCCTCGCTTTCACCACCTTGTACTCAGGATCGACCCGGCCGTTGCGGATAATATAATTCCGCCTGATCGGCTTTATCCCGAGACCGTGATCGATGCCCTTGAACAGAAATTGTGTGGGAACGAGAAACACTTCGCGCGTCGCGCCGCCATCGACATGCATTTCCTGGTACGACCCGCCATTCGCCGACACCTTGATGAAGCCGGGCGGAAAGACCGCCGGAATGGCGGCCGACGCCAGCAGCACCGTGCGGAACAGCTGCAGGGCTTCGGGGCTGCCGCTCGTGGCGATCTGCCCCATGTCCCAGATGACCGGCCGTTCCGCGTCGAGATTGGTGGTGCCGATCAGAAGCCGGCGCCCCTTGAGATGCTCAGCGGCGACCTCCCGGAGAAAATCTTCCGTCACATAAGTCGCGACGACCTTGGCGAGCGGTGCATTGCTCGCCAGCGAGTCGCCGCCGAGGAGACCTCGAACAGGACGCGCAAGCGCAATGTCTTTCGTGGTGGACTGCGTGAAGACATGCTTCAGCGCGGGATCGTATTTCGGGCCGAGGAAGGCGAATGGCGCCGTGAGCGCGCCGGTGCTGACGCCGGTGACGACGTCGAATTCAGGCCGCTTTCCCGATGCCGTCCAGCCGCCGAGCAGTCCGGCCCCGAACGCGCCGTCGCTGCCGCCGCCGGATAACGCGAGCGAGTTGACGACCGGCCGGCCTTTCGCCAGGTGTTGCGGCCGCGCCGCGCGAACCTGCGCCCACTTTTCCTTGATCAGCGCATCGGCATTTGGCGGGAGTTGGTCGCCCCAGTAGCGAATTTGCGTGGGACCCATTCCAGCCACCACGGCTTCGTTCTCATAGGCCGCCGGCACCGCCTCGCGGGACATGGTCGCGCAACCCGCGAGCGCGATCCCAAGCGCGCCGCAAAGCACAACCTCCAGTCCCCACCAACGCATGACCCGTCGCCCACCCGATGGGGACTTTTCCCCGCCTGACCAAGAACATATCTCAGTTGGCGGCCGACAAGCGCGATTTCTATGTCACAGCCGATAGGGGAAAATCAAAGGGCGGCCGCGGCCTGCCGGTGACATGCACCGGCCGCATTAGTCTCACTATTCTCCGCGAGACCTCCTACCAGGCGACCTTCATGCCGACCCGGCCGCCATAGGCCTGCCCTTGGCCGGCGCCATTAAATTCCGCGTCGATCCCTCCAAGGCCCGCGTAGCTCTGACCGCGATCGGAGAACTCACCCTCAAAAATGGCGAACAGGCCGATCCGCTCGGTCACGTCGAGATGCACGCCGGCATCGATCCGCGCCGAGTCCTCGGGGGCAGAGGCACCGGCGACCGTGAGGGCGACTCCCGGCGCTGCCGTCAGGAAAGAGTCGACCGTCCGTTCCGTCTCGAACTCATGGCGCCAAGCGACGCGCACGAAGGGGCGGAGGACGCGGTCGTTGCGCAGCGCAATCCTAGAGTCGAATTGGATGCCAAGGGAGCTGACGAGCGAATCTACCGAATGGGAATCGAAGGTCAGGCCCAAAATACCGGGTCCTCCGTCCGACGCGACACTCGTCTCGGTAAAGCCGTTGCTATCGAGACGAGCTGCATCAAATCCCACGAACGGGGTGACCGCGGTGTTGCGGTAATATTGCCTCCAGCCTGCTTCGACGCGGCCGCCATACTCGTCGCTCGAGAACTTGCCTTGAGCCCGCTCGTCCAAGATCCAATCAATTTGCCGATCCGTATGGTTGGAGAAACGCCCATACTCGGCAAACCCTGCCAGATACACGCTGCGAACCCATTTCACGCCATAAAGGCCAACATGCGCGCCATCGATGCTTCCCTCGGTCTGAAGCTCGTCCACGGAAAGATCTGAGTTTGTATAACCGCCGGCAACACCGACGAGTGTGGTTCGGTTCAGCCGATAGTCTAGTCCCGCGGCAACGCCGCCTGTTTCCATGTCGAGATTGGCAGCGCCGGAGTCACCTTCCAGCGAGCCGCCGCGGCCGAGGCCAGCGGCCCAAGCCCGCCACATGCGCGGCTGATAGTTGCCATCGCTGAAGAACGGCGCCGGCTCGACGTCTGACGGTCCAAGCTTCAGGGGCTGATATTTTTCCGGCTGACCGGGTTGCTGCGCACCGGACGGACCTGCGCCAGGCCCCATGAGGGCCGCCTGCGCAAGCATGGCCGAACCGAAAAGCCGCGATGCGCCGAAAGCCGTCTCCTGGAAGCCGGAGATGCCTTCGCCGAACAGGGTATCGATATCGATGTCCGTGTCTCCATCATCACCGTCACCGCCGGCTGAACAGAGCGTGATGACATTGCTGTCCAGCGTCACCGACCCGTTCTGCGCCAGTGCTCTACCGCAGATGATCGAGGCGCCCGTGTCCAAAGTGATGCTCGTCAGCGCGAGGATGTTGCCCGCGAATACGCTGTTGGTGCCGAGGGTCGCCGAACTGCCCACCACCCAAAAGACGTTGTTCGCATTGGCGCCGTTGACCAACAAGACGGCCGAGTTGCTCGCCGTCGTCAGGGTGCTGCCGATCTGGAAGACGAACCTGGAGGCAGAA
>DASQLK010000259.1:0-3600 GCA_035630055.1 Methyloceanibacter sp.
CGCTGATGGTGGCTGCTTCCGTCACGGCTCACCTTTCGATCGTGCCGGTGCGCCGGATCTTTTTCTGCAGCAGCAGCACGCCGTAGAGCAGCGCCTCCGCGGTCGGCGGGCAGCCCGGCACGTAGATGTCCACCGGCACGATGCGGTCGCAGCCGCGCACAACCGAATAGGAATAATGGTAGTAGCCGCCGCCGTTGGCGCAAGATCCCATGGAGATGACGTAGCGCGGCTCCGGCATCTGGTCGTAGACCTTGCGGAAAGCGGGCGCCATCTTGTTGGTCAGCGTTCCGGCCACGATGATCACGTCCGACTGGCGCGGCGAGGCGCGCGGCGCGAAGCCGAAACGCTCGGCGTCGTAGCGCGGCATCGACATCTGCATCATCTCGACGGCGCAGCAGGCGAGGCCGAAGGTCATCCACATGAGCGAGCCGGTGCGCGCCCAGTTGATGAGGTCGTCGGCGGCGGTAACGAGGAAGCCCTTGTCGGACAATTCCTCGTTGACGGAGACGAAGAAACGGTCGTCCGCCCCGATCGGCTTACCCGTGTTCGGATCGATGATGCCGCTCGGCTGCGGCGCGACAATCGGCGTGCGGGATGCGGCGGTCAATCCCATTCAAGGGCGCCTTTCTTCCATTCGTAGATGAAGCCGACGGTCAGCACGGCTAGGAAGATCATCATGGACCAGAAGCCGTACCAGCCGAGGCCGCCGAACGTGATCGCCCAGGGGAACAAGAACGCGACCTCAAGATCGAATATAATGAACAGGATGGCCACCAGGTAGAAGCGCACGTCGAATTTCATGCGCGCGTCATCGAAGGCGTTGAAGCCGCATTCATAGGCCGACAGCTTCTCCGGATCGGGCTGCTTGTAGGCGACCACGAAGGGGGCGATCAGCAGCGCCGCCGCGATCACCAGGGAGACGCCGATGAAGATGACAAGCGGCAGGTAGTCGGCGAGAAGCGTGGTCATGCGATACCCAGCGGGGGACGGCACGGCGGAACGCCGAGCCCGGCGCATCCGAGCCCGGAGCCCCGATGCGGGCGGCGGGATCGAAACGGCACAAGCGCGGATGGCGTGGCGAGGATTAGCCTAGCGTCCCACGCGAAACAAGTGTTCGCGGCGTCGCACAAACGGCTGATAGCGCCGCTCCCGACGGGCCGGTCTCCTTCAACCGAGCGGTGCATGCAAGACGAGGCATCGCGGCCTGCCTCCGCGCCGCGCTCTGATGCAGGCCAGCTCATTCCGTCGCCCGTTTCGCGGCCTCCGCGGCATGCCGGTTGGCCTTGGCTTGCGCCTTGTCCGCAGCGAGATCGCCCTTGGCGCGCGCCTCGCAGCGTTGGCGCAGGTCGCTCAGTTCTTCCTCCGTCAGTTGCTCGATGCCGATATAGGTGTTCTGCGCGGCGCTGGCGCGGATCAGCTCATCGAGTTTGGCCTGGATCGCCGCACCGTCCCGGTTCTGCGTGTTCTGGATGAGAAAAACCATCAGGAAGGTGACGATGGTGGTGCCCGTGTTGATGATGAGCTGCCAAGTGTCCGAGAACCCGAACAGGGGGCCGCTCAAGGCCCACAGCACGACAACCAGGACGGTGATGGAGAAGGTCAGCGGGCGGCCGGTGGCGTGCGCCACCGCGCCAGCCCAATCGGCAAACATCTTGGAGATAAGCATCGCTGCAATGGCTCGCGCTGGCGGGGCACCGAATGCGCGCGCCCTCGCAATTGTCAAGAACTGTGATCGAAGCAAGACCATCACGAGCGAGAGCGTCCGCTCGGCGGCGGACAACAGCTAAGCTTCTGATCAACTTACCCGTTCAGCCGATCGACTTACCCCCAAAAAACCCAGCCTTGGCCGGAACCATCGAATCCGAGCGCGGTTGTCCGAGTCTCAGACTGGGAAGGAGGCAGTTCATGGCGAAAGGCAGTTCCACCTCGAACCGCGGCTTCGCGTCGATGGACGAGGAGCGGCAGCGGGAGATCGCCAGCAAAGGCGGTCGCAGCGTGCCGGCAGAGAAGAGATCGTTTTCGCAGGATCGTGAGTTGGCATCCGAAGCCGGCCGCAAAGGCGGCCAGGCGTCCGGCGGAACCCGCAGCTCGCAGGAATAGCGGACAGCTGGGCCTGCATGTTGCTTTCGAGGGCCGTCGTGAGACGGCCCTCTTATTTTGCCTGAATCACAAGCCAATCGTGCCCATGCGGCAGCGACGGCGCCCTCAGCAGACCGCGACGGAAATCCGACTGGTGCGGAAGGGATAAGCCTGAAGGATGAGTTGCTGGCGAAGAAGATAAGGGGAGACCACACCTCCCTCATCCTTGTCGGCGACGACGCCGCTCAACATGGGTCCGTGATGGACGTCTTCGCTCCGGTGCACCGTCCAGGCGCGACGCAGTTCGATCGGCAGATCTTGGCTCGCCCAATCGACATCGTTCGCTTCGGTCGGAATCATGGCTACCCCCTCCTCGCCCTGATGGGACAACGTCAGCAGCCAAGCTCGGTTCCAGGGTGACATGCTCCTTCGCGCGGGCCAGGAGGCCCAATTTACGGTCCAAATAAAGAGGCCGCGCCATGCGGCGCGGCCAAGTCTAGGGAGGAAACGCCCAACTGGGCCCTGACGGCGTGGCAAGACCCGTGCCAGAGACCCTAGCCCTCCCATGCGCGAGGCGGTCGGCTCCGTCGCCGCCGATGGGCTTGCGTGTTTGTTGTGCATTGCGAAATTTTTGTGCTGCGGTGCGATTGTGCCCGCCCTGGAGACGTTGTAACAGCGAGGCAGTGTCAAGTTGGAGCCAAGCCGGAGCTGTACGAATGCCGAGCTTCGAGGCGATCTTCTGCGTGCCTGTCAGCCACTCCCTGACCCTTGTCCGATCCCGGGCGCGCGGCGGCCTCTTCCGCGGCGAATATTGGGAGCACGAGGAGATCGACCCGACCGGCAAGCTCGTCGCACGATACGAGAGCTTCCACGAGTCGGGAGGCGGTGGGGCGGCGCATAGCGGCTGGCGCAAGTATGGCCCGGACGGCGCGCTGCTCGACCAACGTGAGCTTGTTCCCGACCTCGCCGCTTAAGGCTGCGCTCGAACCGCTTCGTCTTCGCCTTCCAAGGTCCATAACGCTGCCTGTCTTCGTCTGAGCACAACAAGCATCGCCCGGTCCGAACCGCGGTGTTGCGTCGCGGCACGGATGAGAGGCGGTTCATGAACGTGATCGATTCCAGGAAGTTGAGCGTGACGTCCTTCCGAAAAGTGGTGCCCACTTGTCGGCATCATGCTCTAGGCTCGACCCGCTCATGAAGCTCTTCGAATGCCAGGCTTGCAGCCAGCTTCTCTATTTCGAGAACACGCGATGCGAGAGTTGCGGGCGCCGCCTCGGCTTCCTTTCCTGGACGCAGGACGTCACGGCGCTTGAGCCGGAGGGTGAGGCCTGGAAGGCTCTTGCCGAACCGGACGGATCGTTCCGGTTCTGCGCCAATGCCGAGCATGACGCCTGTAATTGGCTCATTCCCGCCGACAGCCCGGACGCCTATTGCATGGCCTGCCGCCACAACCGGATCATTCCGGACCTCTCCTTGCCGGAGAATATCGGACGATGGCGGCGGCTCGAAAAGGCCAAGCAC
>DASQLK010000260.1:0-4250 GCA_035630055.1 Methyloceanibacter sp.
CGTGCGGTCAATTCTCCGTTGAGATACCGGGGCATAGCGTCAGTACGGCAGGTTATGGTTCTCGTCATTCCTTTGCACTAGATAGGCGCGAATACACGCGATCTGGCGCGATTCGAATGCTGCCGAATTGCGCGGGAATAGCGCGGCAATTGCGCGGAATTGCGCGGAATCACCGCGGAATGCGGACGGCACGCGGTAACGGAATGAGCATGACGGATACCAACGCGCTCGCCATCATTCTCGCTGCCGGCAAGGGCACGCGCATGAAATCCGCGCTGCCGAAAGTCCTGCACAAGATTGCCGGCGCGCCGCTCGTCGCGCATGTCGCCCGCACGGCGGCTGCAGCGGGAATTGACGTCGCCTCTGTCGTCGTCGCCCCGGACATGGACGCCGTGGGATTGGCAGCCAAGGAGGCGCACCCGAACACGACGACCTTCGTTCAGCGCGAACAGCACGGCACCGCCGACGCGGTGAAGGCTGCCGAAGCCGCGTTCGCCAAGCACGCAGGCCATGTGATCGTTCTCTATGGCGATACGCCACTGCTGCGGCCAGAGACGTTGAGCAAGGTCCGCAAGGCACTCGACACCGGCGCGGATGTCGTCGCGATCGGCTTCGAAGCGGCCGACCCCACCGGCTATGGCCGCCTCCTCATGGACAAGGACGGCGCGTTGGTCGGTATCCGCGAGCACAAAGACGCGAGCGACGCGGAGAAGGCGATCACCCTCTGCAACTCAGGCATCCTCGCGTTCCGCTCCGGTG
This sequence comes from Methyloceanibacter sp., assembly GCA_035630055.1. Classification (GTDB taxonomy): domain Bacteria; phylum Pseudomonadota; class Alphaproteobacteria; order Rhizobiales; family Methyloligellaceae; genus Methyloceanibacter. The sequence goes on from DASQLK010000260.1 coordinate 760, forward strand.
GCGCATTGAAGAAACTGCTCGCAGCGATCGACAACAAGAACGCCAAGAGCGAGTACTATTTGACCGACACCGTCGCGCTCGCCCATGCCGACGGCTTGCAAGCGCGCATGGTGCAATCGGACGAAGAGGAGGTGCGCGGCGTGAACTCACGATCGGAGCTTGCCGCAGCGGAGGCCATCATCCAGCGGCGCCTCAGAGAGAAAGCGATGGAGAACGGCGCGAGCCTCGTCGCGCCCGAGACGGTGTTTCTGAGCGCCGACACCGTCATCGGCAAGGACGTGATCATCGAGCCGAATGTGGTGATCGGACCCGGCGTGGTCATCGAAGACGGCGCCACGATCAAATCCTTCTGCCACCTCGAACGCGCCCATGTCGGTCCGTATGCAACGGTCGGCCCGTTCGCGCGCCTCAGACCCGGGGCAAAGCTCGCCAAGAACGCCCATGTCGGAAATTTTGTCGAGATCAAGCAGTCCGACATCGGCGAGGGCGCCAAGGTGAACCACCTCACCTATATCGGCGACACGAGCGTCGGCGCGGCCGCCAATATCGGCGCTGGAACGATCACCTGCAATTACGACGGCTTCGAGAAGCACCGCACCGAGATCGGCGCGGGCGCCTTTATCGGGTCCAACTCCTCCCTGATCGCGCCGGTCAAGATCGGCGAGGGCGCCTATGTCGGCTCGGGCAGCGTCATCTCCAAGAACGTCGAGCCCGATGCCCTGGCCTTGACCCGGGCCCCGCAAGAGGAGCGGGAAGGCTGGGCGGCCAAGGTTCGCGCGCGGCGCACCCGCAAGAAGTAACCTTGGCAACAAAGAGTCATGGCACGTGTGTTGCGACACAGATCGGCGCCATTTACCTACTAGCTAGGGTAAAACGGAGTAGGGGAGCATGTGCGGCATCGTTGGCGTTATCGGCACCGGTCCGGTGGCGGCGCAGCTTGTTGATGCGCTGAAGCGGCTCGAATACCGGGGCTACGACTCGGCTGGCGTGGCGACGGTCGAAAACGGCCAGCTTGGGCGCCGCCGCGCCGAAGGCAAGCTGCGCAACCTCGAGCTCCGCTTGCAGTCCGCCCCGCTCTCGGGCTCGACCGGCATCGGCCACACGCGCTGGGCCACCCACGGCAAGCCCAACGAAGCCAACGCCCATCCCCACATGACCGACGATGTTTCGGTCGTGCATAACGGCATCATCGAAAATTTCCGCGAGCTGCGCGAGGAGCTGGAGCAGGGGGGCGCGAAGTTCACCAGCGACACCGACACTGAGGTGATTGCCCATCTCGTCACCCGCGAGTTGAAGAGCGGCCACGATCCGGTACGTGCGGTATTCAACACCTTGAAGCGGCTGGAAGGCGCCTTTGCTCTCGCGCTGATCTTCCGCGGCTATAACGATCTGATGATCGTCGCGCGGCAGGGCAGCCCTCTCGCCATCGGTTATGGCGACGGGGCGATGTTCGTCGGCTCCGACGCGCTCGCGCTTGCACCCTTCACGGACTCCATCGCCTATCTCGAGGACGGCGACTGGGCGGTCCTCACGCGCGACGGCGTTGCCATGCGAGACCGCGCCGGTAAGGCCGTGAAGCGCCCGATCGTGCGCTCCGTGGCGAGTGCGCTCTTGGTCGACAAGGGCAACCATCGCCACTTCATGGCGAAGGAGATCCACGAGCAGCCGGAAGTCGTCGGGCATACGCTCGCGGCCTATGTGGACATGGCCACCTCGCGCGTGGACCTGCCGAGCCTGCCATTCGACTTCGCCAATCTCAATCGCATGTCCCTGTCGGCGTGCGGCACGGCCTTCTACGCCTGCCTCATCGCCAAATATTGGTTCGAGCGCTGGGCCAAGCTGCCGGTCGATGTCGATATCGCGTCTGAGTTCCGTTATCGCGACACGCCGCTCGAAGCCGGCGGGGTCTCGCTCTTCGTCTCGCAGTCTGGCGAGACCGCCGACACGCTGGCGACACTGCGCTATTGCCGCGCGCAGGGTCAGCACATCGTCTCCGTGGTGAATGTGCGGGAGAGCTCGATCGCGCGGGAGTCCGACGTCATCCTGCCGACCTTCGCAGGGCCTGAGATCGGGGTGGCTTCAACCAAGGCTTTCACCTGCCAGCTGACGGTCCTTGCGTGTCTCGCCATCGCCGCCGGCAAGGCGCGGGGCACCATCAGCGAGGCCATGGAGGCGGAAATCGTGCAGTCGCTGACGGAGGTGCCGCGCCACATGGCGAGCATCCTTCGCGACGAGAGTCCCTACGAGGCGCTTGCGCATAACCTCTCCAAGGCCCGCGACGTGCTGTATCTCGGCCGCGGCCCGAGCTACCCGCTCGCGATGGAGGGTGCGCTGAAGCTGAAGGAAATCTCCTACATCCACGCCGAGGGCTACGCCGCCGGCGAATTGAAGCATGGGCCGATTGCGCTGATCGACGAGAACATGCCCGTCATCGTCATCGCGCCCCGCGACGATCTTTACGAGAAGACCGTCTCCAACATGCAGGAGGTTGCGGCGCGGGGCGGGCAGCTCATCCTCATCAGCGACGCCGACCCCGCAAGCACAGGCTGCGCGCTTGGGCTTTGCCTGCCGATGCCGCAGGTGCACCGGTTCGTGACGCCTCTCGTCTACGCTTTGCCGATCCAGCTCATCGCGTATCATACGGCGGTTTTCATGGGCACCGACGTGGACCAGCCCCGAAACTTGGCGAAATCCGTGACCGTGGAGTAGGCCCGGGGCCTCGGATTCGCCCGATTTCTTTGATTGAGCACTGATATGGCGGATTATCGGCACAGGACCTGGCCGCGCCGCCCTCGGTTCGGGCGACGCTTGCTGGCGCTCGCCGCGACCCTCGCGCTGTTGGCTCTTGGCATGATGCAGTTCGCGCCGGACGCCTTCGCGCAGGAGTCCACGGCGCTGAAACAGGGCGCGGCTTCCCTCGAAGCCGGTAAATACGAGGTCGCGGTCCGCCAACTGACCGCGGCGGTGAATGCGGAGAACGCCTCCGCCGCCGACGCGGCGAAAGCCCTCTATTTGCGTGGCATGGCCAACCGCAAGCTGGGCCAGCAGGCCCGCGCCATCTCCGATCTTGGCGCCGCGGTCTGGCTCGGCCTCGCGGGCGCCGATCGCACCAAGGCGCTGGTTAATCGCGGCCTCGCCTATCGCGCGGCGGGATTGACCCAGCAGGCGGAAGCCGAGATCGCACTCGCGCGCAAGACGGGATCGAGCAGCGAGGTCGAAAAGCTGATTGCCGAAGATGGCGGACCCGCGCCTGCCGCCGGCGCCGTCACCGCATTCTCCACCGAAGTGCGGAGAGAGGGCGAAGCCGAAACCGAGACCGTGTCTCCCTTTGCCGCGCCCGCGCCGGCACCCAGCGCTCCACCGCCAAGCACCGCGGAAGCCCCCGCTGCAGCGCCGGCAAGCAAGCCGACCGAAAGCAGCTCCTGGAGCACGTCTGTCGATGACGGCAGCGCGCCTGCGCCGAGTGGCGGCAACCGCCTGACGCGATGGTT
>DASQLK010000261.1:0-10651 GCA_035630055.1 Methyloceanibacter sp.
GTCCATTTCAGCGCCACGACCGCTTTCTTCGGGTCGGTCACGACCGGAGCAAGCAGATGCGGAATGCCGTCATAGACGGAAAGCTCCAGCATCTTCGGGTCGATCATGATGAATTTGCACTGCTCGGGCGACAGCCGGTACAGCAGCGACAGGATCATCGTATTGATGCCGACGGACTTGCCCGACCCGGTGGTGCCGGCGATCAAGAGATGCGGCATGCGTGACAGATCGACGATGACCGTTTCACCGCCGATATTCTTGCCGAGCGCGAGCGCGAGCCGGGCGTCGGTCTCCTGGAAGTCCTCCGACTCGATCAGCTCGCGCAGCATCACGATCTCTCTTGTGTCGTTCGGGAGCTCGATGCCGATGGCGTTGCGGCCAGGTACTACGGCGACGCGCGCGGCGATCGCGCTCATCGACCGGGCAATGTCGTCGGCAAGACCGATGACGCGGGATGACTTGGTGCCGGGCGCGGGCTCGAGCTCGTACAGGGTGACGACTGGGCCGGGATGCACATTGGTGATCTCGCCCTTCACGCCGAAATCTTGCAGCACACCCTCGAGCTCGCGCGCGTTCTCTTGCAGCACTTCGTCGCTGATATCGCGCCCCCGCTGGGACCGCGGCGGCGATTGCAGAAGCTTGAAGGGCGGCGTTTCGTAGGGCTCGTCGTCGTCCTCCTGCGCGCGTCCGCGGAAGCGCTTCTTCTTCGACTTCTGCTCAAGCCGCGTGATGTTGTAGTCGGGTGCGGTGACGTCGTCGCCGTAGCCGTTTTCATCGAACTCCGCCTCGTCGTCGAAGCCTTCCGGCAATGCGTCGAAGGAGGGCTCGATGCGGCCGTCAGAATCGGCCGCAAGTTCGCGTTCCGGCCAGGCCTGTTCCTCGGTATCCTCTTCCAGATACTCTTGCTCCTCGTCAGCTCTGCGCTTGCGGAAGCGGCCGAACATGGCGCGCGTGCGCATGCCGACATGCATGGCGGCCCCGATCGAGGCGTTCGCCCATTCGGATGGAATGCTGCTGCGCGGCGCCCATAAAGCGAGCAGCGCCGACGTGCTTGTGCCGCAGGCGAAGAGCAGCAGCATGATGCCGAGCGCAAAGCAGGCGAGACCGGCGACGAAGGAGACGGCGGCCTCCGGCAGGAAGGGGCCGATGACATGCGCCACCGCGATGAAAAAATCGCCGAAGATGCCGCCGAGACCATTCGGCAAGGGCCAGCTCTTGGGCTGCGGCAGCGCAGACATGGCAGCCGCGAGGAAGATGACCGCAGCGGGCCAGGCAAAGAGCCGCAAGCGCCGGCGTCCTGGCGCCGAGCGGAAAACGAAGTGCCAGCCCCACGCCGCCAGCGGCAGAAAGAGGATGATGGAGGCGAGACCGAGCGATTGAATGGTGAGATCGGCTAGCACTGCGCCCCAACCGCCGAGAAGGTTGCTCGGCGAAGTCCGCGTGGCGTTGTTGAAGCTCGGGTCGTGCACCGACCAGCTCGCGAGGCTGGCCCACGCGGCGCATGCGGCGCCGAGAATGAGGAGCCCGTAGGTCCCAAGGACCATGCGGCGCAGACCGGTTTCGACCGCGCCGGGCAAAAGCCGGCGACGTTCCTTTGTACGGCGTCTGTTGGCCATCCCTACCCCAAACAGGCCGCGATCCGCGTCAGGGCGTCGCCCGTGGTTTCCGGACCATGGACGAGTGCGACCCTCACGAAATCGGCGCCCGGATTGCTCCCGTCTGCTTCCCCGCGGGCGAGAAACCCGCCCGGCAGCACTTTGACACCACACCCTTTCCAAAGGGTTTTCGCGGCCTGCTCCCCGCCCCCGTAGGCGCTCACGTCGAGCCAGAGGAAGAAAGCGCCGGCCGGGCGTCGGTAGCCGTAGCGGCCGGCAAGCATCGCGTCCGCGAGATCAAAATTGGCCCTGTAAAGCTCCCGGCCGGCCTCCACATGCGTCTCATCAGCCCAGGCGGCGATGGAGACGTGCTGGATAGGAAGCGGCACCTGCGGGCAGGCCACGTTACGGAAGCGCTGGAATGCCGCCATGAAGCGCGCATCGCCCGCCACGAACCCCGAACGCAGGCCGGGCAGGCCCGACCGCTTGGAAAGCGACTGGAAGGAGATGACATTGTCGACGGTGCCCGTCGCCGCCTGCGCCGTCTCGAGCGCTCCGGGCGGAGCGTGTTCGGTATAGATCTCCGAATAGCACTCGTCGGCGAAGAGCATAAAGTCGTGGCGCCGCGCGAGTGCGATCGCCTTTTCGAGGTAAGCGGGGTCTGCGACCGCGCCTTGCGGGTTCGACGGTGAGCAGAGATAGAGCGCGACCGTCCGCGCCAGAACGTCTTCCTCCAACGCATCGAGGTCTGGCAGGAATCCTTCCTTCTCATGGCTCGGCAGGAAGATGGGCTCCGCTCCTGCGGCCGCCGCGGCTGCGGCATAGGCTTGGTAGAAAGGATTGGGGATGAGAACCGCCGGGCGGCTCACTCTCCTTCGCGCCATGGCAGGAAAAATGGCTGAAAACAGCCCTTCACGCGAGCCATTAAGCGGCAGGATCTGCGTCTCCGGGTCGATGGCGCCGGCAAGGTCCGGGTAGCGCCGCCCGAGCCAAACGGCGATCGCCTCGCGCAAGGCCGGGAGGCCCTTGATGGGCGGATAGCGCCCGAACGCTGCCACATGCTCTGCCAGGATGGGCGCGACGAAGCCTGGCAGCGCTGCCCGCGGCTCGCCGAGGGACAGGTCGATGGGCGGAGCCCCAGGCTCATGATCGGCGAGCAGCTGCGCGAGGCGCGCGAAGGGGGAAGCGACGAGCGCGTCGAGATCGGTGAGCATGGCAGCTTGCGGCACGCGCTCCTGTTACGGGATGCCGGCAGGCACGGCAATCGACCGCCCGCAAAAAAAGCCCCGGCGAGTGGCCGGGGCTTTAGGTGAGCGAAAGTCTGGGGAGGACTAGACTTCAGCTCTGGTGTTCAAACGACTTCCCTCATTTGGTTTGCGCGCAAGTTCCTACGGCACCACCTCTCCATGGAGATTGATGTCGAGGCCCTCCACCTCGGCCGACTGGCTGACCCTGACGCCGAGAAGGACGTTCACGATGATCAGGATCACGAAGGTAGCCACGGCACACCACACGATGGTGGCGGTGATGCCCCAGATCTGGGTCAGCACCTGTCCGGGATTGCCTTCGAGCATGCCCGGCTTGCCGCCGATTGCCTCAACGGCGAACACGCCGGTAAGGACGGCGCCGACAATGCCGCCAACGCCATGGATGCCGAACACGTCAAGCGAGTCGTCGTAGCCGAGCGCCTTCTTGATCGTGGTCGATGCGAAGAAGCAGATCAGACCGGCAGCGATACCGATCCACAATGCTCCCATCGGGCCAACGAAGCCCGATGCCGGCGTGATGGCGACGAGACCCGCAACCGCACCGGAGATGATGCCGAGGATGCTCGGCTTCTTGTGGATGATCCACTCGATGAACATCCAGGCCAACGCCGCAGCCGCCGTGGCGATCTGCGTGACGGCCATGGCCATGCCGGCGGAGGAGTTCGCCGCCACGGCAGAACCGGCGTTGAAGCCGAACCAGCCGACCCAGAGAAGGGAGGCACCGATGACGCTGTAGACGAGATTGTGCGGCGCCATGTTCTCGGTGCCGTAGCCATAACGCTTGCCGAGGAAGATCGCGCAAACGAGGCCCGCCACACCGGCGTTGATATGCACGACCGTGCCGCCCGCGAAGTCGAGGACGCCAGCGCCCGCCAGGAAGCCGCCGCCCCATACCCAGTGTGTGATGGGCACGTAGACGATCAACGACCACAGCACCATGAACAGGAGCATGGCCGAGAACTTCATGCGGTCAACGAAAGCGCCGACGATAAGAGCCGGCGTGATGATCGCAAACGTCAGCTGGAAGGTGAAGAACACGGTTTCCGGGATCGTCAGCGTGATGGCGTCTTTGGTCACCCCTGCCATCATCGCCTTCGACAGTCCGCCGATATAAGCGTTGAGCGATCCGCCGTCGGTGAAGGCAAGCGAATAGCCTACCAGCAACCAGACGATGGTGATGGCACAGGCGATCGTGAAGCACTGCATCACGACCGACAGCACGTTCTTCTTCCGAACCAAGCCGCCGTAGAAAAGAGCGAGGCCAGGAATAGTCATCATCAGAACGATGGCGGTGGATGTGAGCATCCACGCCGTATCGCCGGTGTCGATCGCCGGCGGCGCCGCTTCAGCTGCGGCCTCCGCCTCTTGGGCGAGCGCCGGGTCTATGGAATGCAGCAGCAGCAGCACGAGTGCCGCGACTGCGACGGATAGATATTTTGCAAGGGTCATTATTCGCTACCTCCCCCCTCTAAAGCGCGGATTCGTCGGTTTCGCCGGTGCGGATGCGCACCGTCTGCTCGACGGGTACGACGAAGATCTTGCCGTCGCCGATCTGGCCGGTCTTGGCCGCAGCGACGATGGCGTCGACCGCCTTGTCGACTGACGCGGTCGGGATCACCACCTCGATCTTGATTTTCGGCAGGAAGTTCACGGCGTACTCGGCGCCGCGATAGATTTCCGTGTGCCCCTTTTGCCTGCCGTAGCCCTTAACTTCGGTCACGGTCATGCCTTGCAAGCCGAGCTCGGTGAGGGCCTGACGGACCTCATCGAGCTTGAATGGCTTGATGATCGCCATCACCAGCTTCATCTCTCTAACCCCTCCATGTTTACGGCCGCCGGGTTATGGGCGTTCCTTGTCCCAGCCGTGCCAACCCGCATGCAGAGTCAAGCCCCGTGCCAAGTGGCCGAAAAGCTCGCAAACCTTTGCGTTTGATAGAGTTTTTGCGGAAGCATGAGACTAGGGCAGGAGGCCAGCCCACCCATCGAAGCCTATAAACTAGGCAACCCCGACTTATTGCCTATGTTTTAGTCGGAAGACCGGCCGTTGCGTTGCCTGACAAGGCCCTCCTGCGCGGTCGAAGCCACCAGTTTTCCGTCTCTGCTGAAGAGTGTGCCGCGGCAAAACGCCCTTCCAGCCGAGGAGCTCGGGCTGTCCTGGGCATAGAGCAGCCAGTCATCGGCGCGGAAGGGCCGGTGAAACCAGATGGCATGATCGAGACTGGCGAGCATGAGGCCCGGATCGAACACGAAACGGCCGTGAGCCACCAAAGCGGTGTCCAGAAGGGTGAAGTCCGATGCGTAAGCGAGGACGCACTGATGCAAGGCAAGATCGTCTCCGAGATCGCCGTTCGCCCGGATCCAAACCTGCTGCGTGGGGGCCCGCTCCTTCGGCTCCAGATAGCGGGTGAGGTCGACAGGCCTGATCTCGATCGGGCGTTCGCGCTCCCAATAGGCGCGTACCGCGGGCGGGACACGCTCGATCAGCCTTTCCTTCAGCTCGGCCTCGCTCGGCAGGTCCTCCGGGGGCGGCACGTCAGGCATGCGGATCTGATGGCTCAGGCCTTCTTCGAACCGGTGAAACGAGGCTGCCATTGAGAAAATGGCCTGACCGTGCTGGATCGCGACCACCCTTCGCGTCGAAAAACTCCTGCCGTCGCGGATGCGGTCGACCTCATAGATGATCGGAACGGCCGGATCGCCAGCGCGCAAAAAATAGGCATGCAGCGAATGCGCCGCCCGGTCTTCCACGGTCCGGCACGCGGCGACCAGGGCCTGACCGATCACCTGACCGCCGAAGACGCGCTGCCAGCCGACTTGTGGGCTGAGGCCGCGAAAGAGATTTCGCTCCAGCGGTTCGAGATCGAGGATGGAGAGCAGTTCGTCGAGAGCGCGGCTCATGGAGACCCCGTGGCGCGGCTGCGGCTACCGCCCTTTACCAGTTTCAAGCTGATGACGAAACGCGGGAAGCCGCAGGCCGGTCGCTAGTCCCGATCCCAGGCGTCTTCTATAGAGGTGACATGGCTGAGACCGTCGCGACCTTTGATGTCATCATCGCCGGCGGCGGGCTTGTCGGCCGCTCGCTCGCCCTCGCCCTCGCCGGGCTCGCGCCGGACGGGTTCAGGGTCGCGCTCGTCGATGCCGCGCCACAAGCCGTGCCGGTTAGCGACGCGCGGGCTTCGGCGATCTCGGCGGCGAGCAAGAGCCTTCTGACGGTGCTCGGCGTCTGGCCCGCGGTCGCCGCGGACGCCCAACCCATCACCGGCATCGACGTCACCGATAGCCCGCTTGACGCAGTCTTCCGCTCTCATCTCCTCGGCTTCGACGAAGACGGCATGGTTGGCGGCGAGCCCGGCGCGTTTATCGTGCCGAATGCGGTGCTCGAGCGCGCGTTGTGCGCGCGGCTCGAAGAGATGCCGTCGATCGTGTCCATTGCGCCGCAAACCGTGTCACGCTTCGCAGCCGGGCCATTCGCCGTCAGCGTGACCTTGGGCAATGGCGAGACGCTCAACGCAAAGCTGCTGGTCGCAGCGGACGGCAAGCGGTCCCGGCTCCGCGAGCAGGCAAAGATCAAATGCGTCGGCTGGTCCTATCCGCAAGTCGGCATCGTCACCACGGTCGCCCACTCCCGTCCGCATGGCGGCCGTGCCGTGCAGCACTTCCTTCCGGCCGGCCCGTTCGCCATCCTGCCGATGACAGGCAATCAATCCTCCATCGTTTGGACGGAACGGAAGGAGCGCGCCGCGGAGATCCTGCGCGGCGGCGATGCGGCTTTACTGTCCGAGCTCGCCACGCGCTTCGGCCACCGTCTCGGTGACATCGCCGTCGTAGGTCCCTGGCAGTCCTTTCCGCTCGACATGCAGCTCGCGCGAAGCTTCGTCTCGGATCGGTTTGCGCTCATCGGCGATGCCGCGCACGTCGTGCATCCGCTCGCGGGGCAGGGCCTTAACATCGGCATGCGGGATGTGGCTGCGCTCACCGAGACCATCGTCGAGGCAGCGCGGCTCGGGCTCGACATCGGCGCCGCAACGCAGCTTGAGCGCTACGAGCGTTGGCGCCGTTTCGACAGCGCCTTCTCGGCAGCGATGATGGATGGATTGAATCGCCTCTTCTCGAACGACAATGCGCCACTGCGCGCGCTGCGCGATTTCGGTCTTGGCATTGTGGACCGCGCCCCGGCCTTGAAGCGCTTTCTTGTGCGCGAAGCTGCGGGCGCCACTGGCGAGGTGCCCCGGCTCCTGAAGGGCGAGCGAATATAGGCGCGTCGCGGGCTTAGTCGAGCTTGCGGGCTTCTTCCGGAAGCATGATGGGAATGCCGTCGCGGATGGGGTAGGCGAGGCCCGCAGCGCGGCTGATGAGCTCCTGCCGCGCCGCATCGTATTCAAGCGTGGACTTGGTGACGGGACAGACCAGAATCTCCAGGAGCTTCGGATCGATCATCCGATCGCGTTGCCCGCTCTCATTGTCCGCCATCTGCACCTCTTCGTCGCTCGCTTACTGTAGCGAGGTTCCCGACCCATCGTCGCGTGCGGCAAGCTCCATCTCGGCGAGCGCCACCAGAGCTTCGGAGCGCGCCTTGAGATCGGGCGCCTCGAGCAGCGCTTGCTTCTCTTCCGGCCCATACGGGCTCAGGATCGACAACATGTTCACCAGCCGCTCGTTCGTCGCACTGTTGATCCTGTCCCAATCCGCGTTGAGGTTGTTGGCCGTGAGGTAGCTGCGCAAGGTCGCGATCAGCTTTGGCCGGTCAACGTCGTCCTCGCCGTAACCGCCGAGGAAGTCTGTCACGTATGCGCCATAGCTGATCTGGCAAATCCGGAAGGGATGATCCGATCCGGCTTCGCCCTTGATGTCGAAGCGGCAGATGCCGAACAGTGAGATCATGACGCGGCCGTCGTCGTTTTCATTGAAGGCCGTGATGCGCCCCACGCATCCGACCCTGCGCAGGGGAAAGCTCTTGCCTCGCGGCGACTCGCCGTCGCCAGTCTCGTTGCCCGGCTGCACCACACCGATCAGCCTGTCGCTCGCGAGGGCGAAATCCACCAGCGCGAGATAGCGCGGCTCGAAGACATTCAGCATGAGCGGAACGCGCGGCAGCAGAATTGCGCCGCGCAGCGGGAACACCGGCAGCACGTCCGGCAAGTCCTCGGCGCTTCGATACTGCTCTGTCACGCCTTCGCCCATGCGTCAGCCTATGCAAAGAGGATCGAGGAAAGCTTCTGACGGCCACGAATGGCGGCGGGATCTTCCGTCCCCCACGCATCGAATAGCTGCAGCAACTGCTTGCGCGCGGCGTCGTCATTCCAAACGCGCTGCTTGCGGATGATGGTAAGAAGCAGTTCCAGCGCATCGTCGCGATCGCCTTTGGCGTTCAGCGCGAGCGCGAGGTCGAAGCGCGCCTGGTGGTCGTTCGGATCCGCTTCAATCCGCTGCTTGAGTGTCGCGACCTCTCCTTCGCTGGGCGCCTTGCGCGCAAGCTCCAGCATCGCTCTCGCCGCGGCGACCGGCGCGCTCTCCGCCTTGTCCGGCGGCACAAGCGCGAGCGTCTGCTCGGCGCGGTCGAGATCGCCGGCCTTGATGTAACATTTCGCGAGGCCGGCCGCGGCTTGCGCATTCTCCGCGTCTTGCTGCAAAACCTCGCCGAAGGTTTGCGCGGCGGCATTGAGATCGCCCGCCGCGAGTGATGCTTCGGCTGCTTCGAGGCTAAGGTCCGCGCCCCCTTGCGCCTCGCCGCCCGTGAGCCGTTCGATGAAAGACTTGACCTGCGATTCCGGCAACGCGCCCATGAAGCCGTCCACCGGCCTGCCGCCCTGGAAGGCGAACACGGCGGGGATGGACTGCACCCCCATCTGTCCGGGGATCTCTGGATGTTCGTCGATATTGAGCTTCACGAGCTTGATGGCGCCGTTCGCCGCGCGCACCAGCTTCTCCAGCACGGGCGTGAGCTGCCGGCAGGGGCCGCACCACGGCGCCCAGAAATCGACCAGCACCGGCACCGATTGCGACGCTTCGATCACGTCGCGCATGAAGCCCTGAGTGGTCGTGTCTTTGATGAGGTCGGAGGCAGGCGCGGGCACGCCGTCCTCGCTCAAGATTGGTGTATCCATGCTCATGCCGTGGCCTTGACGCGGGACCCTAGCGCCTTGAACTTAGGCCGCCAAGAGGCGGACCGGCGCGTGGAAGGCTTGCTGGTTCCGCTTAAAGATGGGCGTGCGCAGGGCTGTTGGCAACAGGCCGTGCCGTCACGCCAGGGCGACGATGAGAGGCTTGTGCCCGCATGCCTCGATGAAGCGAATGAGATCCGCCATGGCAAGGCGTGTCGTGGCGTCGTTCCGCAGCGGGTGGCAATTCACCTCTGCGAAGGCAGTGAGGGTCGCGTCCACCACGACGAGAACCCGGCTGTCCGGGTCGTTGATGAGCGCGAACGGCGTGACCGAGCCGGGCGTGACGCCGAGAACCGCCATGAGCTGTTCCGCGCTGCCGAAGCTGAGACGTCCCATGCCGATGAGCGGCGCCAGCGCCTTGAGGTCGATACGTGTGTCCTCCTTCGCCACCACCAGCGCCAGTCTTCCGGCCTTGTCCTTCAGAAAGAGGTTCTTGGTATGTGCGCCAGGCAGATTTTCACGCAGCGCCTGCGACTGCTCGACCGTGAACACGGGAGCATGTTCCACAGTGACATGCGCAATCCCGAGCGCGTCGAGGCGGGCAAACAAAGTCGTTTGGTCGGCCGGCATGGGGAGAATTAGCCGCGCGCGAGAACGCCCGACAAGCGCCATCGGCCGCGCATGCGGGAACCCTGGACAATACCGGAATGATCAACTAGATCGTTAGTCCCCAAACGCCGGTTTGGAGTGCGGGTGTAGCTCAGGGGTAGAGCACAACCTTGCCAAGGTTGGGGTCGTGGGTTCGAATCCCATCGCCCGCTCCAAACATTCCGATCATCAATCGATTGGTCCAAGGCTGTTACGCCGGCTGGTTTCAAAGCCGGCCGCTACGGCGTACGGGCCGGCGTCCTTGGCGCAAAACTACCCGGCCAGCAGAACCACGCCCAAGACCGCTGCGACGCCCCCGGCAAAACGATAGAGCCGAATGGAATAGTTGCGCCCGGCTTCGCCAATAAGGGCGCCCACCCCAACACCTAGGATGTGCAGGCCGGCCGTGGCGATCACAAAACCTGCGCCATAGGCGCCGGGCGAAAACGCCAAGTCCATCTCGGATCCATGAGCATGGCCGTGGAAAACTGCGAACAGGCCAGCTACCGCCATGGCCAATGCCACGGGCCATTTCACGTCCATCGCGACAGCGATGCCGAGAGCAACGACTGACAGTGCGATGCCGGTCTCGACGAACGGAATCGGGATGCCGGCGACGCCCGCCAAGCCGCCGACCGCCATCAGCCCAACGAAAGCAGTCGGAACCAGCCACATTGCGTTCCGGCCAAGCTGGTAGGCGAAGACGCCGACCAGGACCATGGCGAGCATGTGGTCGAGGCCGCCGATGGGATGCATGAAGCCGTGAGCGAAGCCATTGGTGTCGCCGTGCCCAGTGTGCGCGAAAGCCAATGTCGGGGCGAGTCCCAGTTGCAGGAGCGTTGCCCAGAATAGAATCCGTTTCATGTGGCTCTCCCCGAGATCGTCAGGTGTTGTTGCGATGGCCGATATGACCGTTTGCGATCAGCGTTCCGACGACGTCCAGCATAACCCTGCAGGCGAGCTGCGCCGTGTTGTCATTCACGTCGTAGGGGGGCGAGACCTCCACGACTTCCATTCCGCAGAGCCCCTCCGCGGCAAT